>CAZXYQ010000008.1:0-48192 GCA_964644975.1 uncultured Rhodohalobacter sp. | reverse complement strand
TATAGACAGGAAAGCTATTACTCTTAGCGCCCCCCTATTCCTGTTTGCGAGAATTCGGGTTGGTTTGTATCATCGGTGGGAGAAAAAAGTTGAATTAATAAAAAAGGAGCCGATTTTTGGATCGGCTCCTTGTCTTTACTTTTTAATTGGGTTACAACGTTAGTTTTTTACCAGGTTTACTTTAAAAGACTATTGTTGTTTTCTTGAAAATATCCGTTTTCAGCTGAACTACGAACACCGAACTCCATGCCTCGGATGCGACCTACAGTTAATCGTTTCGCTGGCTGAGGCTGAGTTTCCGCCGCTGTCCGTAATGGTCAGCGTAACGGTGTGCTCTCCGGCATCAAACGTATGTTTTCCATCATCTGCAATTCCGGCAGGATCCCATGCACGCGTCTCAATATTATCTCCCGTGCTGGTATCGGTAAACTCGCAGGTTGCGGTGTTGCTGCAGTTATAATCAAAAGAAGCGGTGAGGTCGCCGGAAGGAGGCGCAGGCTCTTCGCCTTCGTCTCCGTCTCCGTCATCTGATATTGGCTGCCAGATAGTGGCAAATTCTTTGCCGTCTTCGCGCGTACTTGTCCCCGCAATCCAGTTTTTATTGTTGATTGAATAAGCACTTGCAGAAACAAAATCAAGAAATCGGGGCGGACGCGAGCTGATTTGCACTCTGTCGGGAAGCCCGAGATCTATCGGTCCGGTTACTACATTACTTGCATCAACGCTCCACAGAACGGCAGAAAGATTTTCTAAAGGTAAAGAACTTTCCGGGCTGGAATATCCGACAACCTGAACGGAGCCGTCTTGCTTTCTTTCATTCAAGCCCCTGGCTGCACCTGAAATATGCCCATCTAATAAACCGAGCTCAATTTTTTGTTCAGAATCTGATTTAAAAAGATAAGGAAGAAATGGCATGGGATGAATTGCCCCTATTACATCAAGAGACTGATTGGCTTCAGAAAAAAGCACATTCTCTATACCCTCGAGTTTATCAGGTCCGGAAAGAATATTTCCTTCTGAATCAATTTGCCATTGGATCAGGATATCAGGTAATCCTGATGCCCGTGCCCAACCGATCACTTTGCCTTGGGGGTCAATTGCACGAGCAGTAGTGATATCGTAATCTTCAAATAAGGGGAGCAGGATAGGGGCGGTATCATAGGGAGGAAACCAGACGGCTCCATACCGTTCGTGTTCGCCATTATACAAATCTATTGAACCCACAATCAATCCTTCGCCGCTAACATACTTTGCCCATACACGGGTAGTATATTCAGGTTCCGGTAAAAGTGACATTTTGCCGTTAGTCCAGACCCAGCCGGGTACATGATCATATTGGCCGGCCCACCCCACTACGATGTCACCATTATTAGTCCTCCCAGAAAGATGTTGATCGGCTTCATGCCAGGGCTCCGGAAGCTCACCAAGATAAACGGGTTCACTGATCTCACCGTTAGATGCAATGGTCCATTTAACTGCTTTATGGTAATTTTCATTTATACTCCCGAATACGTTATCGTTATCGGCTATCAATCTTGCCGAAGATTTTAAACCATTACTTGGAAGAACTGTAGCGAGGTAGCTATCTGTAATTGTACTGCCGAATAGATTCCCCGGAATCGTACGGCTATCAACTTGTTCCTTTACAGAGTGATCCGTATTAGTCAAATTATCACAACCAGCCATCATCAGAAGAAGGAAAGCTACTCCATACGCTGAAACTCTCCATCTCTTGCTGTTTCTTTTATTTTGTTTTTTCATTTTAACTCCTGTTTTACATTTGTGAAGCACCAGGATTCCCCAATGCCGATTATAAATCTCTCGTATCATTTTCAAGACAGGAAATCCATCACTTTTAGTGATTCCCTACCACTGTTTGCGAGAATTCGGGTTGGTTTGTATCATCGGTGGGAGAAAAAAGTTGAATTAATAAAAAAGGAGCCGATTTTTGGATCGGCTCCTTGTCTTTACTTTTTAATTGGGTTACAACGTTAGTTTTTTACCAGGTTTACTTTAAAAGACTATTGTTGTTTTCTTGAAAATATCCGTTTTCAGCTGAACTACGAACACCGAACTCCATGCCTCGGATGCGACCTACAGTTAATCGTTTCGCTGGCTGAGGCTGAGTTTCCGCCGCTGTCCGTAATGGTCAGCGTAACGGTGTGCTCTCCGGCATCAAACGTATGTTTTCCATCATCTGCAATTCCGGCAGGATCCCATGCACGCGTCTCAATATTATCTCCCGTGCTGGTATCGGTAAACTCGCAGGTTGCGGTGTTGCTGCAGTTATAATCAAAAGAAGCGGCAAGGTCGCCGGAAGGAGGCGCAGGCTCTTCGCCGTCGTCTCCGTCTCCGTCATCGCCATCGTCTCCGTTATCTGATACTGGCTGCCAAAGGATAGCCGTTGAATTACCATTTGGCCGAACGGCTTGGCCTACGATATATCCGGCTTCATTTAAGGAAAATGCACTTGCTTTCTGATGTCTGTGTGGCGTTCCTAAATCAACGGGACCGTTTGCGTTACCGGTCTGATCAATGGTCCAGAGTACTGCGCGGTCATCTGACTGTCCGACAATGCGGACAACTCCATTGATATCCGGTTCGCTTACCGCATAGGCAAAAGACCAGCCTGACCCGAGGGTGGGTAGTTCAATGGCAAATCCGTATTCGCCATTTGAATCCGGTATCCATACAGCTGCCTGTGTATTTCTTACGACTCCTACCACCCATCCTGCATCATTAACACCGCGAGCAGCCCTGTCTGGACCTGCACCTTCCAGTTCCGATTTCTCCAGCCAGACTGGAACATCGTACTGATTAGAGGGCCAAACAGCAGCTATTCGGTATGATAAATTATTATTATATGTTACCCCAAAATGGCCTACTATATCACCTGAGTTGTTGATCGCCCATGTTTCCGGACGAGAGCACTCCACTTTCTCCTCTTCCTCGCATCTGGCGGGTAAGCCCAAAAGAACCGGTTCATTTACATAATCTCCTGAAAGCCACACTGCGCCCCATCCTTTATGAAGTCCTGTTACAGTTCCCGAATTGTTAATAATTTGATCTGCCCGGTAAAACGAATAGCCACTGTTAAAATCTGTTCTATTGCCGTTTTGATCAACGAATAGTCCGTTCCCGGTCAATCCGGCAATTGAACCACTTAAATTAATTCCGTGTGCCTGACCTACTCCCTTGTCTGATAAGTTCCCATCACTCCATTTGAATACACGATAATTGTCAGGATTGGGATAGGAGCCATTACTCCAGGAGGTTCCGGCAATAAGGTTATGATCATTGATATCGACTGCCCATGATGAAGAGTGATTTGAAAGAGTGCCAATGGTTATAATCTCATAACTACCGGTTACAGAATTATATGTGCCATCAGGCATCAGTTGAATTTCTACCTGTTCACTTGCTGATTGATCATGATCGGTAATATTGTCACATCCTGCTATGATTAGAAGCAGAATCATCACACTGCATATTTGAATCATTAGTCTTTTTGTATTTCTTTTTTGGCCTTTCATTGTATATCTCTTTTTTATTTTGATTGAGGTATTCTTCATTCTGTTTTGAATGCCGGTTTACTTTCAGTTTTATTAATTGACCCTAAGTACATTAGAAAAAAGAAAGGCTCTATTGTGCCCTACCTATTAATTGCGAGATTTACGTCCGGTTTGTATCATCGGTCTGAGAAAAGTTTTTTTATGGTTTTTTGAGGGCTTTCATTTGCTCTCGGTTTCCTGAAGTTCTGTTTTATTAATTTTCGTTTATTATCAAACTGCAAATCGTACTTGTAGTGGAATAAACGGATATGTTTCAAGGCTTGGACCTGCCTTGGTGGCCAAATTCCAGAGAGGGGAGCCAATGCGAGTGATTAGTAGCCCTTGGCACCATATTATGGCCTGAAGAATAACTCAAACATACCACTAATAGCTGAGGTGCATCATGTCTGTGAAGTTTGAAATTTCTTCTGCTGCCATCAATAAGATCGCCGTAATCAAAGTGGTCCTTAGATCACCTGACTGGGATTGCAGGGAGCTAAAGAGCTGGTAGATGGATTTGGGATCATAATGGAGAGCCTGACTCGTAGCGCCGCTGAGAAGATCCAGGAGAAGCTGTTGCCGGCTGGTGTGAAGTATGTGATTAAGTCAACCAGTGCTGCTCAGCCTGATCCAGAACCAATACTTATAAAGCCAGATCCGTTTGTTCCCGAGCCCGCCGACTTCTCCGAATCCGGCAGGTTCATCGTATTCGGTCAGGTGTTAATTTCCAACATACAGCCTGTGCAGGCTTGTACCGTCCGCACCTTCGATCTATTTTTTCAATGCGGAACTACATTTTGTAGCGAAATGAGAGGGCAATGAAGCTTAAATCAATCCACGGGCCGCCATATAGCAGCGTACCTTGCACCAAGGGGGGGTTCCCATACATGACCTGTAATCCATCCATTATCATTGATGGAATGAGCTGTGCCACTGATCTTGTTCTGAATTTCCAAACTTTGCGTCTTGATCTGACCGTCAGATTCTATCGTCCATAATGTGGGTTTAAATCCCTGGTGACCTACAATCTGATTATGGTTATTTATCGCTTTGGCACGCCCAAAATGAATAGAGATGGGTTCGTCGTAATTTTCTGGAAGCCAGATCCACTGACTTCCAACAACCACTCCTGAATCGTTTATACCACCAATGTTGATATTTCCTTCAACAGCCCCAAGCCAAAACGGTGCCCCATACCGGCCGTTCTCGTCGGGTTGCACAATAGCTGCCCGGAAATCCATTGTGGCGGAGTCAAACAGGACAGCGGCTATTTCGCCTTTGTTATTAATGTAGGGGGTGGATACATGAGAATAGCTAGTGCGGCCAAGGACTTCGGGGATCCCGTAACTGTCGTTGTCCTTACGGTGCCATACAACCATGTAACTATCTCGGTCTTTAATGGTTACCCCCACTATTGTACCCCTGTTGTTAATCGAATGTGCAAAAGTACGATCATCATTATTGATCTTTTTCAGCTCAGTTAGGGTTCCTTCAACATGTAAAAATCCTTTGCTAATAAAATTTGTTTCCATCTCACCAACAATTTCGCCTCTGTCATTGATTCCAAAAGCGCGCGTGTGTTCCTCCAAACCATTCAGGAATGACCTTCCATTTTGCACCGACCACCGAATTGCCCGATTTACATTTGCAGAGTTCTGTGGAACTGTTTGAGACCCGACCATGATGTTGGAGTTATTGATTGCCATACCATTGCCATGTCTAAAGATAAACGTGTCATACGTGACTTCCAGTTCATCGGGATCATCGATTGAAAGGGACGACTGATCTGAACAGGCACCTGCCAGCAACAATAACGACCCGGCCAGGAATGCAAGTAAAAGAATCATAGGTGTTAAAGCCAGGTTCTTTATTGGCATGGTGTTACAGGCAGGATTCGATTCCACGGTATTATCGTTTCGGCAGCTATAGGGGTGTATTTGTTCTTTCATAATTCACTGCTTTTTAACGTTAGGGCTGATTTTTATAGGAAAAAGGCCTTGCTCCACGCGTATTAAATCTAACAGCACTTGATATTTTTACTTACCGGATGTTTATCAGCATGCCTTTTACCATAGATAATGCGAAAAATTGATGGGATTTGTATCAACGTAGTTGAATAATCATTTTCTTTTATCATCATCTTCCAGATTAAACGGTCGCGGTTGCCACCGTTACTTCCGTCGCATAATCGTCCAACCGGGAGATCGCTTCCTCCTGAGGCTGTCCAAAAAGTCTGAGTAGTTTTTTACAAAACCTGAATATCTAAAGTATGCGATGAATGAATAATTAAGCACCCCTCCATATGGAGGCATTTGCGACATAGGGAGGAGACGGGGGTGGGTCAGAAAGACCGGATACTCCAACCTGGCTCATAAACCTAAATTGTTTAGGCGCTAATTTAATATTAACCTCTTTTTGGACAGCCTCGCAGCGACCAGCAGTTTACATTTATTCTTACCCACAGGGTGAGACCCATTCGAATTGATTTCTCTGAAATATGATTAGGAAGCCGTGCCGCAAAGTTTTTAAAAGACATAAAAAAACCACGGCTTCAATAAGAGACCGGGGTTTGAAAGTCAGTTCTGCCTTTTAAGAATAGAGTTACATTAACGGCTCAGCAATCCCTGCATGCGCTTGGCTTCGGTAGCCTGCTGACTGTTTGGGTAGTCATCCAGAATACGATTCACAAGCTGAAGAGCCCGCGTGTCGTTATCCGCTTCTCTGAACGCTAAAGCTGCTTCCATTAAATTGAGTGGGGTAGTGGATGCATTTTCATTCCATTCAGCTGCACGAACATACATTTGTCCGGCCTCTTCGTAGCGATCCAGTTCTGAGAGTATGATAGCGTGAAGAGACATTGGAGCTACTCCAACAATCCCGCTTGGCACGTCGAATCTTTGAATTCGACTTAGTGCATCTTCATAATTACCAAGTTCAAACTCCGAAACGGCCGCATAGTAGTTTGCAAGATTTCCGGCACTGGTTCGTCCGTAATTTTCAGCAATCTGAATAAAACCGAGTGTTAAATCAGCATCATCGCCAAGGAGTGCAGTTTCGTAATTACCCATCATAAATTCCTGTTCTGCAACACCAAGAAGATTTTGAGCCTGCTGTTCCTGCTGTCCGGAGTAAACAAAAAATCCAATGACCAACCCTATGGCCACTACGATTCCAAGTCCGCCGCCTAACACAGTAGCTTTGTTATTCTCGAAGTAGTACATGAACCGCGAGGAATATTCAATTAGAATATCCTGTTCTAAATCTTCTTTTTTAAGTCCCTTACTCATAAAACGTTGTTCAAATTGTTTTTTATTTAAGCTGTGAAAGTTATCACTGTTTACGGTTTTAACCAAGTGAAAAAACGCTCAGTTACTTTTTGATAAGACACCATTATGCAGCGTATATGTTGTATCACAACGTTTTGCAATATCTTGTTCGTGGGTAATGAGTACAATTGAGAGCTCCCGTTCTTCTCTGAGTTCAAAAAGCATGGAGAGGATCATTTCTGTATTGGTTTCATCCAGGTTTCCAGTGGGTTCATCAGCCAGGATAACGGAGGGTTCATTCATAAGTGCCCGCGCCATTGAAACCCGCTGCTGCTCGCCGCCTGAAAGCTGTGATGGCCGGTGTGTAAGTCGTTTAGATAGTCCAAATCGTTCAAGAAGGGCAGAGGCTCTTTTCTCTGCACTTTGCTGATCGGTGCCGCGTATAAAGGCGGGCATCATAACGTTCTCAATGGCTGTAAATTCAGGCAGCAGGTGATGGAACTGAAAAACAAAGCCTACTTTCTTGTTTCTGAAATCTGCGAGACTATCCTCTTTAAGCGAGTAGACCGAATCACCTTCCCAAAATACGTCGCCGCTGTTAGGCCGATCCAGACCTCCTAAAATATGGAGCAGCGTACTTTTTCCGCATCCGCTGGATCCCACAATGGCTACCATTTCTGACAGGCCTACAGAGAGATTGATGTCATTTAGAATATCGAGTTTCCCTTCGCCGGCATCGCTGTCGAATGATTTTGCAATATGCTCTGCGCGAAGAACGGCATCTCCGGTAGTTGTCATGTAATACTGTTTTGAAATTCAGGAAAAATTATGGGATTAATTTCAACACATTTGGCGGTTTCGGTATCAATTGAAGCGATTACTCCGCATAAACGATTATCGGTATCGGCTACGTGAAACCGTTGTGGCGTACCGAGAACAAATCGGTTGATGGAGGTCTTTTTTTTCATGCCAATAACGGAATTAAATGGCCCTGTCATACCCGCATCCGTAATGTATCCCGTTCCATTTGGAAATATTCGGGCATCGTTGGTTGGTACGTGCGTGTGCGTGCCCACAATAACGGATACTTGCCCGTCGAGCTGCCAGGCCATTGCTATTTTTTCTGCAGTAGCTTCAGCGTGGAAATCCAGGAATATGATATCCGTTTCCTCTTTAATTTTCTTTATGGCCCACTCCGAGGTTGCAAAGGGATCATCAATCTGCTGCATAAATGTTCGTCCTTGCAGATTCAAAACGCCAATTTTCTTATCACTGCCCGGCACATCATAGATACCGTAACCAAAACCTGCATTCCCCTTCGGATAGTTAAGCGGACGCAGCAGATTAGGGTCTGATTTCATGTAAGAGAATATCTTCCACTTATCAAAAGAGTGATTACCGCCGGTTATAACATGCACACCAATATCGTACAGTCGTTTTACAATATCCCTGTTGATGCCTCTTCCTTCATGGGAATTTTCACCATTAGCAATTACGAAATCCGGGTCGTGCTTTTCGAGGAGAGGGGGCAGCATCGTCTCCAAAAATGCCAATCCAGATTCACCGACGATGTCTGCTATGAAAAAAACTTTTACCGTATTGTCTGACATGGATAATGGTTGAAGCTTAATGTAAACAATTTGGTAAGATACGAAATATGGTGTTTAAGATTGGAAGTGATCTTTTCAATCTTTTTAGACAGTGAACAGAGTGATTGAGTTCTTATGCCACGTAACCGGCAATCGTTATAAAGTGGCTTAAACTTCCTGCAAGTACAAATAGATGCCAAATTCCGTGCGAAAAACGGTGTTGTGAATCGAGTACGTAAAATATTACGCCAAATGTATAAAACATTCCACCGGCCATGAGCCAGTAAAAGCCGGCAACGGAAAGATTGGTGATGAGGGGATCAATAATTAAAATAACCAGCCAGCCCATCAGCAGGTAAATAATCAGTGGAAATATCCGGTGGCCTTTACTGGGTATCAGATCGATAATAATACCCAGGGTAGCAAGTCCCCATATGACAGCAAACATGGTCCACCCGAGATCGCCCCGAAGTGTTACAAGCGTAAAGGGTGTGTAGGTACCGGCAATAAGCAAGTAGATTGAGACGTGATCGAGCTTCTGAAAAATCTTTTTAAGCTTACCCTGAACACTGTGATAAAGAGTTGAAAAGGTGTAGAGTGTGAAAAGCGTACCACCGTAAATCACAAAGCTTACGATTTTCCAGGGATCTCCTTTAGTCAACGCAAGGTAGAGAAGAAAGAAGAAACCAAATGCTGAAAGAATACTTCCGACAAGGTGGGTGTAACTATTAAATCGTTCGCCTTTGTACATATAATTATCAACCAGAAACGATCACTTCTCATTCCCGCTATATTTAAGTCACGAAATATCGGAGATTAGTTTCTCCATTTTTTGGTTCATCTCACTCATAAGCAATTCATCACTCTCTTCAGAAAGTTCAAGCTCCTGCCTGAGTTCAAAGAGCTCTCCAGCGATACTGAGTGATGCGAGGATCATGGCTGTAGAATCGGGCTGATTGGTGAGTTGCTGTCTGTAGAGTTTAAATTTCTCGTCTACATAACCGGAAATCTTTTTCATATTCTCAATTTCACCCTCTTCAACTTTAAGGGGAATCTGCTTACCGAGTATAGATACTTTGATCGACTGCATACAGCTATATTTTAATCAATATGTTTGTTTAATTTGCTGATGAGGTTTTTAACCTGATGGCGCATTGCAATTCTTTCTGATTCACTGATTTCAGAAAAAATATCCCCCTGTTTTTTTTGAATACCCTCAAGCTTGTCTTTAAGTCGCAGGTTTTCGCGTTTCAAATCTTTATTCTGTTTTTTAAGCAGATTAACCTGCTGGCGTACCTGTCCCAGATATTTTGAAAAGGTATCTTTTTGTGATTCAAGTTCGGACATGTCGTGTGCTATGATCTTAGTTTTGCATCATATGATCGTTCAAGCTGTTTCACAATTTTTTTAACAATAGGTTCCACATCCTTGATCGACAACGTCTTATTAGAATCTAAAAAAGAGAGCCGAAAAGCAATACTTTTTTTGTCTGTTCCTATGTTCTCTCCTTCATATACATCAAACACAAGCACAGACTTGAGTGCTGATCCTGCTTCGCTCCGGATCGTTTGTTCAAGATCAGAGGCACGGACATCCTGGTCAACAATAAAGGCTGCATCAAAATCGAATGCGGGATACTTAGACACTTTTTGATAGCGCACGTCCTTGTGAACGTCCTGAATGGAATTCAGTTCGGTTATATCAATTTCTGCAACGAAAGCATTGGGTTCGATATCGAACCCTTCACGGGTGTTTTCCTCAACAGTTTTGAGAGTTGCTATCGGTCTGTTATCGAAGGTATAAACAAGTCTGTAATTGCTTTCCGCTGTCTGCTGAATTCTGTCCGATATGCCGAGCCGCTCAAAAATGGCCTCTACGTCAGCTTTCAAATCAAATATAGTGAAAGATTCTGCTTCTCCTGTCCATGTGTCGCCCGATTTTAACCCGCAAAGACCCAGCAGAAGATGTGTGTGCTCTTTTACACCATCTATCCAGGTTCCATTTTCGGAAGTGTTGAATACGTGACCAATTTCAAAGAATCGGAGCTGCTCTTCATTTCGATGGAGGTTAAATTTCACTGCTTTTAGAAAGCCGCCCTCTAAATGGGTGCGAAGCGTCGTGTTTTCCTGTGAAACCGGATTTAAGGTATCGATGTGATTACTTTTATCTGACAGGAGCAGTGCTTCTTTTTTGGAGAGAAGTGAGTTTGTGGAGATCTCTTTGTACGATTGTGAGACAGCATATTGCCGAATTCGCTCAATAAGATTTTCCCAGTTTGTGAGCGGTTCCGGAGTCACAAAAGGAGCGGTTTTCGGTCGCGGAATGTTGTTGTAGTCAAAAACGCGGCCAACCTCTTCAATCAGGTCAACTTCGCGCGTAACGTCGGGTCGGAAGAGCGGAACTGCACACTCCAGGGTATCATTATCTTTACGGGACGTTTTAAATTCAAGACGGTTTAAAATAGTTTCCGATTCATCAATAGTGAGCTCTGTACCCAAAAGGCGATTAATCCTTGAGTTTCGAACAGAAACTGTTTTCTGTGCCGGCTTTTCAGGGTGGATGTCTTCATAGCCATTGACAACAGTTCCGCCCGTGAGTTCGGCTATAAGTTCTGCCGCCCGCTTTGCTGCCCGCAGCTGCATTGATGGATCAATTCCACGCTCGAACCTGTAGGAGCTGTCGGTTTGCAGTGCCAGAGCTTTAGATGTTTTACGAATCCCGGATGGTTCGAAATAGGCGCTTTCAATAAGAATATTTTGTGTTTCCGTGCTTACTTCTGATTCCTGACCGCCCATAACCCCTGCAATAGCCACCGGCTGCTTTCCATCACAAATGAAAAGTGTTCCGGCGGGAACCTTTCGTTCTGCATCATCGAGAGTGGTGAACGTCTTCTCATCATCAAAATCTCTGACCACAATTTTTTTTTCGGCAATTTTGTCGTAGTCAAATGCGTGCAGTGGCTGCCCAACTTCATGCAGAATGAAATTTGTGGCGTCTACCACGTTATTTATCGGTCGCAGGCCTATCGATTTCAGTCTCTGTTTCAGCCAGGATGGGGAGTCGCTAACAGCGACGCCTTTTACCATCAAAGCTACATATCGGTGGCATTTATCCGGGCTTTCTATTGAAATTTCAATATCGCCGGGCAGCCCTGTATGTTTATCAGTAACCTCTTTGTAGGGTGTTTTGAGCACCCCATTTAATACAGCCGCTAAATCTCTGGCTACTCCAATATGGCAGGCTGCATCGGGACGGTTTGGAGTGAGTCCGATTTCGAGAACAGTGTCCTGATCGATATCCAAAGCGGTATTAAGCGGCGTACCCACTTCATAATCTGAGTTGAGCACCATAATTCCGGAGTGGTCGTCGCTCAGCCCGAGTTCCGCTTCGGAGCAGATCATTCCTTCAGACGATTCGCCTCTAAGCTTTACTTTTTTGATGGTCAGATAGTCGCCGTTTGGCATAGGCTCGGGCATGGTTGCACCGATGGTGGCAACGGCCACTTTTTGACCGGCCGCTACGTTTGGGGCCCCGCAAATAATTTGCGACTCTTTGTTTCCGATGGTAACATCACAAATCCGCAGTTTATCTGCGTTAGGATGATTTCGTACGTTTAGTACTTCTCCGACAAACATCATATCAAAATTGTGACCAATCTGTTCTATCTCTTCAACTTCAAGGCCAAGCAGGGTGAGTTTATCTGCAATTTCATTAGAGGTAAGATCGGTTTCAACATACTGTCTGAGCCAGTTTACAGAAATTTTCATAGTTTATTTCGTGAGCCTTTTATCTTGTCTTAGTAATTAGTTGAACTGTCGGAGAACGCGGATATCATTTTCGTAAAGTGTTCTTATATCATCAATTCCATACCGAAGAAGTGCAATTCGATCAACGCCCATGCCGAATGCAAAACCGGTATACTTTTCTGAATCTATGTTCACGGCGTCAAATACATTAGGATCTACCATACCGGCGCCAAGTATTTCAAGCCATTGGCCTCCTTTGTCATTTTCCCACCATACGTCCATCTCCAGGCTGGGCTCCGTGAATGGGAAGAAGGAGGGGCGCACACGATATTTCACACTGCTGCCGTACATTAGCTTGGCAAACATCACCAGCGTTTCAATCAGTTCGCCAAGGGTTACATTTTCATCCACGTACAATCCCTCAACCTGATTAAACTGGAAATAGGATTTTGCAGTAACTGCCTCATTGCGATAAACACGTCCCGGCATAATGGAGCGAATGGGTGGTTTTTTATCTTTCATCAGACGAATTTGTACCGGGGAGGTGTGTGTTCTCATTACCAGATTTTCATCGGGGTTCTCCTCAGATCTGCGAACGAAAAATGTGTCTTGCATATCCCGGGCGGGGTGATCAGGAGGGAAATTCAGAGCCGTGAAATTATGAAAATCATCTTCCAGTTCCGGTCCGTCGGCAATATTAAACCCAAGCCGTAAAAAAATCTGTTTCATCTCCCGGAGAGCGCGGGTCAGCGGGTGGAGGGAACCGGTGTAGCGGGGTTCAACAGAGAGGGAGATATCGTCGGCAGCACTAAAATGTTTAGTCTCGCTTTTTGTGAGGCTCTCCTTTGCTTCATCAAAACGATCCTGGGCGATATGTTTCACCTCGTTCATTGCTTTTCCGACAGCAGCTTTTTGCTCGTTGGGTACGGATCCCATCATTTTGAACATTTCCTGAACCTTACCGTTTCGTGACAGGAATTTTAATCTGAAATTTTCGAGATCTTCGTTGGATTGGATAGTGAAAGCAGAAATCTCTTTTTTCAGAGAATCAATTTTGTCGATCATAGCGTGCTGAGGATTCGGCGGTGTTCGTGGTTACAGGTTGTGGCAGGGTAATATAAAAAAACCGACAGTCCATTATGCTGGAGCTGCCGGTTTTTTAAAAATGTACAAGACATCAGTTAGTTAACAGCTGTCTTTACAATCTCTGTAAATGTTTCAGGATCGCGCACTGCAATATCCGCTAACATTTTTCGGTTTATCTCCATCTCATTTGATTTCATTCCGTTAATGAGTTTGGAGTAGGTGGTTCCGTTTAAGCGGGCAGCGGCGTTGATACGAGTAATCCATAGCCTTCGAAAAGTCCGTTTCCGGTTTTTTCGATCGCGGTATTGGTACAATAGACCTTTTTCTACCGCATTTTTAGCAACAGTATAAACGTTTTTACGTCTGCCCCAGTAACCTTTCGCCTGATTTAGAATCTTACGGCGACGGCGACGGGAAGCCACCAAATTTCTTGAACGTGGCATTTTAGTAACGTTTTAAAAGTTAAAATTAATTGAAAGAATTAGCTGTAGGGGAGGAGTTTTTCAATCGACTTTTTGTCGTTCTCGTGTACAAGAGTACTCTTCCCGAGCTCATTTTTTCGTTTAGGTGATTTCTTTGTAAGAATGTGGCGCTTAAAAGCTTTTTTTCGTTTTAGCTTACCGGAACCGGTTCGCTTGAAACGCTTTTTGGCACCACTGTTGGATTTCATTTTAGGCATAGTATCTTCTATTTCCTGAAAAGTTATAAAGAATAGTAATATAAGGAGACTAATCTCTTGAATAAAGTACTAATTAACTTTTTTCGGGAGAGAGAATCATAATCATTCGCCGGCCTTCCATTGTAGGGCGCGACTCGACTTTACTGACGTCGCTGAGCTCCTCTGCGAGGCTTTTCAGCAGATCCTTGCCCTGATCGGTATAAAGCATATCACGACCTCTGAACTGAACGGTAGCTTTTACTTTATCACCGCCTTCAAGGAATTCGCGAGCGTGCCTTGTTTTAAACTCCATGTCATGATCGTCAGTCTGAGGGCGGAAACGAAGCTCTTTAACCTGAATCGTGTGCTGTTTCTTTTTAGCTTCCTTCTCTTTCTTCTTCTTTTCATACATGAATTTACCAAAGTCGATTACCTTGCAAACGGGGGGATTTGCGTTAGGCGCAACTTCAACAAGGTCTTTTTTGAACTGCTCGGCAATCTGGAGCGCCCTCTCAAGAGGTACAATTTCATGCTCTTCGTCCGGACGGATTAACCGTACTTTATCGGCGCGAATTTCATCGTTGATATTCGGCCGGTCATCATTCCGTTTTCTTCTTTGTATTCTACGTCTTGCGATAAGTTTTACCTCTACTTTTAATTAACTGTTATGTTTGGGCGGCAGTGATTTCTCTGCAACCTCTGTATTTAATTTATAAATAAAATCTTTAAGTGAAAACGTTCCAATATCACCTTGTTTATGTCTTCGGGCAGATACTGTTCGGCTCGTTAGTTCGTTTGAGCCAACAATAACCATGTACGGTGTTTTTGCGGTCTCTGCATCTCTGATTTTTGAACCGATCTGTTCACTGCGGTGATCAGTTTCAACACGAAGCCCGATGTTCTTCAGCTCTTTAGCAACTTCATCGGCATATCCTGCATAATCTTCTGATATCGGCAGAACTTTTGCCTGCAGGGGGGAGAGCCACAGGGGGAAGTCTCCCGCAAAATGCTCAATCAGTATACTCACAAAACGCTCCATAGAGCCGAAGGGTGCCCGGTGAATAATTACCGGTCGGTGTTTCTCGTTGTCTGATCCCACATACGTAAGATCAAACCGCTCAGGCATTACATAATCTACCTGTACTGTTCCGAGTTGCCACTTTCTTCCGATGGCATCGCGGATAATAAAATCAATTTTAGGTCCGTAAAAGCTGGCCTCGCCTTTTGCTACTTTATAATCGAGTTCCATTTCATCGGCTACCTCGCGAATTTCTGACTGTGCGCGGTCCCAATACTCTGTATTACCGCCATACTTCTTATCGTTTGCATCACGAAAACTGAGGCGAATATCAACCGGCATGCCAAATGTGTTGAACACGTGCTGGGTTAGCTCAATTGTATTTTTGATTTCATCCTTCAGCTGATCGTGCGTGCAGTAGATATGGGCGTCGTCCTGCGTAAAACCTCGTACTCGCGAGAGTCCGTTCAGCTCCCCGGACTGCTCATACCTGTACACAGAGCCAAATTCCGCCAGACGAATTGGGAGTTCCCTGTAGCTTCTCAGGTCTGATGAGTAAATCCTGTGGTGGTGCGGGCAGTTCATCGGTTTTAGCATGTATTCCTCTCCCTCCACTCCAAAGGGATTAAACTGCGAATCCTGGTAGTAAGGGTAGTGCCCTGATGTTTTGTAAAGTTCCAGATTGGCAATATGGGGCGTAATGACCTCTTTGTAACCCCGTTCGAGCTGCTCTTCGCGAAGAAAAGCCTCAAGTGTTCGCCTGAGAACCGTTCCGCTGGGCAGCCAGAGAGGAAGGCCCGGCCCAACCATGGGGTCCATCAAATAAATTTTGAGCTGCTTACCAAGCTTTTTATGATCCCGCCGTTTCGCCTCCTCCAGCTGTTCAAGATGCTCTTTTAACAGCTTTTGCTTTGGAAACGATACGCCATAAATTCGAGTAAGCTGTTTGCTCTCTACATCGCCTCTCCAGTAAGCACCCGCCAGACTGGTCAGTTTAACAGCTTTAATAATTCCGGTATGCGGAATATGCGGTCCTTTGCAGAGATCGGTAAATTCACCCTGTTTGTAGAACGTTATCTCAGAGTCATTAAGATCTTCGATCAGATCCACTTTATACTCGTTATTGCGTTCCTTATAAAATTCAAGAGCTTTCTGCTGAGAGACAACTTCACGTTCAAACTCATTTTTTTTTCTTGCCAGCTCAATCATCTTGTTTTCTACACGTTCGAGCTCATCCTGGCCAAATGAATTATCTCCGAAATCGATGTCGTAATAGAAGCCGTTTTCAATAGGAGGGCCGATACCGAATTTGGCATCCGGGTAAAGCTCCTGAATCGCTTCGGCAAGCAGGTGAGCTGATGAGTGCCAAAACGTATATTTACCATCGTCATCATCCCAGGTATTTATACTGATGTCTCCATCTTCAAGGATAGGGCTGTCGAGATCAATGATAGATTCATTGTAGGTAATACTGAGTGCATTCCGGGCAAGACCCTTGGATATACTTTCTGCTACCTCAAGACCGGTAGTTTGTTTTGGGAATTTCTTTTTAGCGCCGTCAGGTAAGGTAAGCGTGATAAAGTCTTCTGGCATCAGTTTTTAAAATACTCTTTTGTAAAAGTTAATTTTAATAATTTGTTTAAAACAACATTATTCTTTGAAAATACAAAATCATTCGATAGCATTAAACTTTAAAATATTCAGAAGGTAGGTGCCGGAGATGGAGATAGCCGGTTAGATATGTGCAGGGTAATAGCAAAAAAGATCTAAAGAATTCAATTGAGCTTCAATAATATGAAATGCAGTTCTTTAGAAATACCTGCTTAAGTTTTGATAGAAGTCTGTACTTTAATATTCATCAGAAGAGATAGCAATGGGCGAGCGAGCAAAAGGTATATCATCATTAAAATCCAAAAACTCTTTTTTTGATGATGAGTCGATGTTTGTTTACGATATTGATTCATTATTCATTTTAGATGCAAATGGGTACGCAGTCAGTCGTTATGGGTATTCAAAAAAAGAACTGGTTCGTTTAAAAATGACCGATCTTGGTAAGAGAGTGTCATTTTCTGAACTGGACATTTCAGCCGGGGCTGAGTTCGATAAAGATCCCAAAGAACTCTGGAGACATGAAAGCAAAGATGGAGATAGCTGGGTCGTACAAATTACAACTCAACAATTTCGCCATAATGGCACCCCCGTTAAACTGGCTATTATTCATGATGTAGACCATCTGTTAGAGAAGCGCCCCCCTAAGCACATTCATTTTCCAAGGATCGATCTGGTTCGTACAGAAATGCCGTTCGGGCTGATAGAGTGGAACAGCGAACTGGAAATACGAGATTTTTCCGAAAAAGCAGAGCAGATATTTGGCATACAATATGAGGATGTGATCGGAAGACATGCATCGGAGTTATCTATCATTACAGTTGATTTACAAACTCAGCTATGTGAAAAGCTAAACCACACCGACCATTCCCTGGATACCTACTTTACCCTGGAGTCGGAGTTTACGGATCAAAAGGGGAGTGATCTGTTTTACCTGTGGCATAACTCTATCATAAAAGATAGCAACGGAAAGGCGTTAAGCATTTACTCACTTGTTGAAGATATTACAGAAAAACGGCAGTCAAAACGCGAGCTGAAAAAATCTGAAGAAAAATTCAGGGTGATTAGTGAGCAGTCTTTTGCGGGGATTTATGTTCTGAAAAAAGGAGCTTTAGTTTACGTAAATCCAAGACTTTGTGAAATCACCGGGTATAGTGAAAATGAGTTTTTGAAGGAACTCTCATTAAAAGATCTGATACATCCCGATGATTTTGGTCCACTAAACAGGCATCGAAAACACTGGGAAAGAAACACTTCAGAGTCCTTTGAAATCAGTTTCAGGGTTTTTTCAAAAACCGGAGAAGTGATTCATCTGAAAACATATGGATCGAGAATTGAAAAAGCTGGCGGTAAAGCCCTTTTGGGAGTGATTGTAGATCAGACGGGTCAGGTGAAATCGATGGACGATTTCCGTTCGTCAGTTCAGAGTTATCAATCGCTGTTTGATTCCATATCCGACTGTATTTACATCCAAAGCGTTGAGGGTACATTTTTGGAAGTCAACAAGGGGTTTGAGGCGATGTATGGATACAAAAAAGAAGAAATTATTGGCCATGACCCGTCGTTTTTTGCAGCAACCGAAAAAGTAGATTTTGAGGAGACTAAACGCCTTTTTAACCTTGCTCTCAAGGGCGAAACCCAAATTTTCAGATGGTGGGGGAAACGTAAAAATGGCGACGTTTTTCCGAAGGAGATTAAACTTTCGAAAGGGGAATTTTTTGGACAGGATGTAGTCATTGCCGTTGCGCGCGACATTACAGGGAGCGTACGGCGTGAAGAAGAACTTCTGCGAAATGAAGAACTATTTGAACAGCTTTTCAGAAACTCACCACTTGGAATTGCGATGCTCGATAAGAATTCGCGCATTTTACTGGTTAACAACAGCTTTGAGGAGTTGTTTGGGCACAAAGAGAGCCGGATCAAGGGAGAAGATCTTGACGCTCTGATTGTTCCTGAGGGTGGACTCGAACAAGCTCGGTCATTCTCCAATAGTAAGAAAACATTCACATTTACTACTCAGCGAAAAACGAAAACCGGCGACTTAATAGATGTAAATATATATGGGGTTCCTGTTGTTTTAGATGGCGAAACGATTGCAACTTACGGCATCTACATGGATGTGACAGAGCAGATTCAGGCTGAAAACAGTGTACGGCAGTCGCTTGAAGAGAAGGAGGTACTGCTTGCTGAAATACATCACAGGGTAAAAAATAATCTGGCCGTGATTACCGGACTGCTGGAACTTCAGTACAATAATCTTAAAAATGAGGAGGCTAAGAGTGCTCTTCGCGACAGCCAGATGAGAATTAACTCTATGGCGCTGATACATGAAAAGCTGTATCAGAATGAAACTCTGTCTAATATCGATTTTGGTGTGTATATCGAAGAATTGGTTAATGTAATTGTAAAAACCCACATAAGCTGTGATTCTGATATTTCTGTGGATATACAAACAGTCCCGGTTGACCTTCCGATTACTAAAGCGATTCCATGCGGCCTCGTGATCAATGAAATAGTTACTAATTCACTTAAATACGCGTTTACTGAAGAGATTAAGGAACCGGTAATAAGCTTATCTCTTTTGAAAGAGGATAACCGCGCAGTGATTAATATTTCAGATAACGGAGTGGGGCTGCCAAAACCGTTTGAAGAAATAGGATCTAACTCGCTGGGTACACTGCTTATCAAGACATTGACCAGCCAGCTAGATGCTGACCTCAACGTCAATGGGAGCAATGGAACATCTTACAAAATTTCCTTTGTACTGAATGGCTGAGGAATAGTATTTCAATACGGGTTTCACGGTGTTTTCAGATTCCAGAGTTGGAGGAAAATTACCTCCCCTTTTTAATGTAAAAACCTTCGATTGCATGGGCTTCACATTTAAAAAATCCATAAAAATAAAAAAGCCCATCAGATACACTGAGGGGCTTTTAAAGTGGGTTCAGGCAGATTCGAACTGCCGACCTCTGCAATGTCAATGCAACGCTCTAACCAACTGAGCTATGAACCCGAAAAACAAAGATAGTATTATCCGGGGATGAAAAGCAATCAAAAAACGATTCCGTTCTTTCGGCTGACCGTAAAGGTTTGTATTTTTCTATTCTTTTAAAAATTTCAAGTTATTGCATGATTAACAGACGAAAAGCCCGTGAAGCAGCACTCAGGTCGTTATACGCCATTGAGGTCGGGTCGAATACCCCTGCTGAAGTATCGCAGCAAATTGTAAAAGTTGTGCTCACTGATGACAGAGAGGGCGTGAAGTTTGCCAATGAAGTGATTCAGTACACGAACGATCATAAAACAGAATTTGATGAGCTTATTTCCAAACATATTAAAAACTGGGAAGTGAGCCGGCTGGCTATTTTAGATAAATTGATTCTGCGAATGGCGATAACTGAATTTCTTCATTTTGAACAAATTCCTACTAAAGTGACGATAAACGAAGCCATTGAGCTTGCAAAGTCGTATTCAACCCGTAAAAGCGGCACGTTTGTTAATGGAATTCTTGACGCAATTTTTACTGATCTCAACGACGAGGGCAAGATTGTGAAAAAAGGAAGAGGCTTAATTGAAACATCACGTAGTTAAATGACAAATAAAATTGTTGCGATCGGTGATATTCACGGATGCCCTAAATCTCTTGAATCAATATGGAAAAAGCTTGAGCCCTACAAAGAGTATATTCACGTTTTTGTAGGAGATTATATCGACCGGGGGCCGGATTCCAAAGCGGTAGTTGATTTTCTTTTAGACGTTAAGAAAGAACGAAAGACAGTATTTCTGCGCGGTAATCATGAGCTCATGCTGCTGGATGCTATGTCGACCGGAAGTTCGAGAAATTGGATGATGAACGGTGGTAAAACCACGCTGGAATCTTACGGCAATGGGGCATCTCTATCGGATATACCTGATGATCACATCGAATTCTACAAAAAAACACGGCTTTTTTACGAAACGGATGAGTACTTTTTTGTTCATGCGGGAATTCCCCCATCATTAACTATAGAAGAGAGTAAAGACGATAAAGCGGCCCACGATTATTTTTTATGGGGGCGAGCTCACCTGAATGCATTTGCTCCGCCATGGGAAAAAACAGTTGTTTTCGGTCATACTCCGCAACCCTTTCCCATTCAGCAGAGAGGTATGATTGGGATTGACACAGGCTGTGTTTATAAGCGTGATGGATTGGGAAAATTAACTGCAGTTAGACTCCCTGAAACAAAGTTTATGCAACAGCCTTGCCTGGACTGGTGATGGACACCAGTCCGATTTTATGATGCCGGCAAGAGGAAAGATTTTTGCCCGAATATTTTTTTTAATTATTAAATAATTGTGAATAATGAGTTTAAAGTGTGGAATAGTAGGACTGCCTAATGTGGGTAAATCAACGCTTTTTAATGCGCTGAGTAATGCCGGAGCAGAGGCGGCAAATTTTCCATTCTGTACCATCGACCCGAATGTGGGACTCGTTACGGTACCCGATGAAAGACTTATAAAATTATCAACCCTCGTTGATCCAAAAGAAACAGTGCCTGCAACCATAGAGTTTGTAGATATAGCCGGACTAGTGAAAGGTGCTTCTGAAGGAAAAGGGAAGGGGAATGCGTTTTTGTCTCATATCCGCGAAGTAGACCTGATTGTTCACGTTGTACGCTGTTTTGACGACGGTGACGTTATTCACGTTGAAGGTTCCGTTGAGCCCGAGCGCGATATTCACATTATTGAAGATGAGCTTATCTTAAAAGACCTGGAATCGGTGGAAAAGCGATTTGAAACGCTGAAAAAGCAGGTCAGAAGCGGCGACAAAAAAGTAGCGGCTGAGTTTGTGGTAGTAGAGCGTCTTAAAGAGCATTTGGAGGAGGGGAATACCGCAAGGACGTTCGAAGCGAATGAAGACGACAGAGACGCGTATAAAGATCTCTTTTTACTTTCAAGTAAACCTGTCCTCTACGCCTGTAATGTTTCCGAAGATGAGGTAAACACCGGAAATGCTCATGTTGATAAAGTTAAAAAAATAGCCGCTCAGCACGATGATGAAGTGGTTACATTTTGCGCGAAAATTGAGGCAGAAATAGCAGAACTCGATGAAGATGAAAAAGAGATGTTTCTTGAGGAACTGGGTCTTGAAAGTGCAGGTCTTGACAGGTTGATTCAGGCCGCATACAGCAACCTCGGGCTCATCACCTATTTTACAGCTGGTCCGAAAGAGGTTCGAGCATGGACCATTCGGAAGGGATATAAGGCACCGCAGGCAGCCGGAGTTATTCACACAGATTTTGAAAGAGGATTTATACGTGCTGAAACCATCGCTTATGATGACTACGTAAGCCTGGGTTCAGAAAAAGCTGCTCGCGATGCCGGTAAAATGCGGCAGGAAGGGAAGGAGTACACGGTAAAAGACGGAGATGTGATGCTTTTCAGGTTTAATGTGTAACGGGAGATTTTTTCGGCGTTAAAAATGCCAAAAAACAAATCCTATGAGTAAGGTTTTGAGTTAGAAACGACCAACCAGGAGTGTTCACTCAATACGGGTGAAATCATTCGGATAACAAACGGCGCCTGTATTGGCGTGGAGGGTACTACAAATATCCCGGATCATAATTGTCCGCATTTTTTTTGAAGGGGATAAAAACATTTTTATTGGACAAAGACTGATCATTTGCCAAGTTGATATTATTGTCCGGATTTTTACGCCGTGGCACGCTGTTCTGATCGCTGAGTCGCGCTGATGGTTATGCGTCCATAAGTTGCACGTCAGGGTAATGCTGCGATGTACTCTAGTTGAACATTTTTTAAAACTTAAAGTAAACGAATAAACGGCCAAAGTTTTTACTGTCCTTATCTATCCTGTGATATTTCTGTTTGATATGCTTTTGGTCCAAAAATTTCAGTACTCTCTTCTTTAACTGTCCGGACCCTTTACCGGGAATAATTTCAACAGTTTTGATCTTTTTTTCCAGCGCCTCGTCTATGATGTTTTCAAGCTCTTCATCAATTTTGCTTCCCTTATTATATATATCGTGTAGGTCGAGCTTTAGTTTTGCCATGGTATTAATGAATTAGGTCTGCGAAACAAGGCGTCTTTTTTGCGCTGATACTTACCATTTAGTCAGGCATTGCTATTGACCTAACTTCTATGGTTAATTACTCACCGGTTATCTACAGGTATCAGATCAGCAAAACGAATATTGGCAGTGTCAGCAGGTACGTTATCAGGCTCAATGCGCTCGTGCACAACCCATGCATCGGGATATCGTGGCTTCAGCATGTTGGAGAAGTGTATTGCACGATCTCTGTCTTGAAAATCACCTGCTCGCACCCTGTAGTTCGGGGACCTGAAAATAACGTATGCATCGGGTTCATACCCTGCAATAGTAGTGTCGGCCCATGCAACGAAATGATCGCGTACTGAATCTGCATCTGCTACATTTGTGGTGGTAAAAAGCTGAACTCTGAAGCCGGCATAAGGGTCAACCTGCCGTTCGTCTATAACAATCTCTTTCAGGAATATCTCAGGTATAATCTGCGTTGCTTCTGAATAGTGATGGCTTAAATTGCTTCTTGTTCGAACGAGGAGCCTCTCATCTTCAGTGAGACTCTCATCAGCCATTGGGTCGTAATCTTCGTCGTCATCCCTTAATTCAAGAACCGGTTCGGATTCATCGCCATTCGTACTGTGTTCGGTTGTGCCACAGCTGGTAAATAAAAGCAGAAAAAGTAAAAGTAAGGTCGATAATGTGCGCATATAATACTGTTCTTTTAAAACCCTACCGGATGCCAGGTGGTTTTTATTTCCTGAAATTCCATAATGTGATAGGGCGATTCGTGTGTAGGATCACTCCAGCTCATATTTTCAACATGCTTTCTACGTTTGACGTTTAAAGCGCAATTCTCGTCAATTTGTTTCCTTATTTCTTTATCTATGTTGGAATTAAATACAGCATTTAAATCCATATGGCTTGTCAGGTGTGAAATCATTTCGTTTTGATGACCGGTAAGGATGTTTACTACACCCGCCGGCACATCAGAGGCGTGCAGTACCTCACCAAAGCTAACGGCAGAAAGTGGTTTCGATTCTGAGGAGAGAATCAGCGCGGTGTTTCCTCCTGCAATGACGGGGGCAAGCAGCGAAACCAGACCCAGCAGGGGACTCTTTTCGGGGGCAATAATACCCACTACTCCGGTGGGAGCCGGCGTGCTAAAATTAAAATGGCTGCTGGCAACCGGATTCACGCTGCCAAACACCTGGCTTATTTTATCGGTCCAGCCGGCGTAGTATATTAACCTGTCAATAGATTGCTCCACTTCCTGAACGGCAGTTTTTTTCTTAATGTCCTGAAGCACCAGTTCTTCAACAAACTGGCCGGTTCGACCTTCCAGAATTTCTGCAATTCTATATAATATCTGACCGCGATTGTAGGCAGATCGTTTTTTCCAGCCCGGAAAAGCCGACCGCGCCTGTACCATCGCATTGCGTACATCCTTTCGGGTGCATCTGCACGCGTTTGCTACCAGTTTTCCGCCTGAATCGTTTACCGGGTAGGTATGCTCTGATTCGCTGCGGGGAAATTTACCGCCCACGTAGGTTTTGTATGTCTTTAAAACGTTTATTCGATTGCTCATATGTTAATATTTCGAAATGTTCTTATACCAGTTTTACGTAAGGATAGAGGCCGTGGAGACCGCCTTCACGTCCTACTCCACTCTCTTTATATCCGCCAAAAGGGGAGGTGGGATCGAACTTGTTAAAAGTATTAGCCCAAACCACACCCGAATCGATTTCGCTTCCGGCCTGAAAAATCTTCGATCCGCGGTCCGTCCAAATTCCTCCGGAGAGCCCGTAGGGTGAATTATTGGCTTTTTCAATTCCTTCAGATGGTGTTCTGAATGTTTGAATAGTCAATACCGGACCAAAAATCTCCTCCTGCACAATTCGATTGCTTTGAGATACCCCTGTAAAAATAGTGGGTTTGCAGAAGTAGCCTTTTTCTGGCAAGCTACATGAACTTTGATAGATATCAGCCCCCTCATTTTTACCGATCTCAATATATTCATTTATGCGCTCGTGCTGAGCTCTTGAGTTGATTGCCCCGATATCGGTATTCTTATCCATTGGATCGCCAACGATCAGCGTTTCCATCCGGTCTTTGAGTTTTGCGATCAGTTTTTCTGAGACTCCTTCCTGCACAAGCAGCCTGGAACCGGCGCAGCATACATGTCCCTGGTTGAAAAATATAGCATTTATAATGCCTTCCACTGCCTGATCAATGGAGGCGTCTTCAAATACAATATTTGCACCTTTGCCGCCAAGTTCGAGCGTATACTTTTTGTCGGTTCCTGCGATCGATTTTTGGATAATTTTACCAACTTTTGTTGAGCCAGTAAATGCAATCTTGTTAACATCGGCATGATTTACAATAGCTGAGCCTGTTTGCCCGGCACCGGTTACAATATTTACCACACCGTCTGGCAGGCCGGCATCGCGGCAAATCTCGGCAAACTTCAGAGCCGTGACCGATGTTGTTTCCGCCGGTTTCAAAACAACCGTATTTCCGGTTGCAAGGGCGGGAGCAATCTTCCAGGCCAGCATCAACAGGGGAAAATTCCAGGGTATGATTTGACCGCAAACGCCTAGTGGTTCAGCTTTACGGCCCGGAAATGCGTAGTCGAGTTTATCAGCCCATCCTGCATAGTAAAAAAAATGGGCAGCCGCCAGAGGAATATCTACATCGCGGGATTCGCGTATGGGTTTACCGCCATCCAGAGATTCTGTTATCGCGAGTTCGCGAGATCGCTCCTGAATCATTCTTGCAATGCGAAAAATATATTTTCCACGCTCCTTTGCAGGTAAGGTGCTCCATCGTTTTTTAAACGTATTTCTTGCGGCTTTAACGGCGAGATCAACATCTTCTGAGGTTCCCTCTGCAAGTTCCGTCAGTACTTCTTCTGTAGCCGGATTGATGGATGTAAATGTCCGTCCCTTTGCCGGTTTTACGAATGCACCATCAATAAAATGACCATACGAGGATTCAATATTGACCTTTTCGCTGCTCTCAGGTGCATCGCTGTACTCCCAAAATGATGCAAAATCGAGTTTTAGATCTGCATTTGGGGAAGATGGTTTAGGAGCATCATGGGTCGTTTTTTCAGTATCAGGTGACGTTTTGGTTGTTGACATACGCTGAAGATTTTTAAAAATATGTTTTGTGTCGCTTAAAGGCTCAAAAGGTTTAAAGTATCAATATAAAGTCAGTCATTGGAAAAGTAGACACTGCTTTGATAAACACCGGTTTTCTGTTTTACAATCTGCATCAAAAGGTCGTTGGTGAGTGAGCTTGCACCAAACCGAAACCATTCATTACTCAGCCATTGAGCCCCAAGCGTTTCTTTGACCAGTACAAGATACTGGAGCGCTTCCTTCGCTTTCCTGATGCCTCCGGCAGGCTTCATGCCCACCATGCGGCCGGTTTCGCGGTAATAGTCGCGGATGGCCTCCAGCATCACCAGCGTTACGGGCTGCGTGGCAGCAGGCTGAATTTTACCCGTAGACGTTTTGATGAAATCTGCCCCTGCATGCATGGCGATATCACTCGCTTTTCTGACATTTGTCAGCGTTTCGAGCTCTCCTGTTTCAAGAATAACTTTTAGGTGAATATCACCGCAAACGTCTTTGATAGCAGCAATTTCATCAAAAATAAAAGAGTAGTTTCCTTTCAGGAATTCCCCCCGCGATATGACCATATCTATTTCATCCGCTCCCTGCTCTACAGCAAAGCGGGTATCATCGAGCTTATTCTGAAGTTTTGCCATACCGCTTGGAAAAGCAGTGGCTACACTTGCCACTCGGACAGATGAGCCGGCAACGGTTTTTTTAGCGATCGCGACCATGGTAGGATAGACACAGACAGCCGCAACAGATGGGAGGTCAGGCATCGGGGCGTAGGGCGTGATCGCTTTTCTGCAGAGCTGAATCACTTTCCCTTCAGAGTCTTTACCCTCAAGTGTGGTGTGATCGATCATGCTGAGTGCAAGTTTTAAACCCTGCATTTTCGATTCTTTTTTGATGCTTCTGCTGTTTAGTCTCGAAACCCGTTCCTGTACACCAATAGTGTCGATAGGAACAGTTTGAGAAAAATCGGGTATGGTGGTTGAACTCATGAAATAGAATAAATTTATATTTCGAGAAAGGTACGGAACTTAGAAGCTGAGAGAAAGAAGTTGAAAAAAACTATTCAAATAAGTAATTTGGCGTAGATGATAAAATAGAATGGCGCAACATGGTAGATAAAAAAACTAAATACACAAAAAAGGGAACAAGCTCAAAAGTAGAAGAGCCGTATATCTCCTGGGATCTTTCGAAAGCGGCATCCATGGTAAATTCCGGTCTGGCAACGGAAGTTTTACAAATTATTCAAGAGCGGTTAGGCCTTTCAAATCTGGAGCTCTCTCAACTACTAATGGTATCTCCACGAACAATCGATCGCCGAAAAAAAGAGGAAGTGCTTCCTGTAGATGAATCAGAGCGGAGCTATAGAATAGCGCGCCTTACCGACTTAGCTGCAGAAGTTACCGGAAGCATGGAAAAGGCATCTGCTTGGTTCAAAAAACCAAACTATGCGCTGGGTAACATAAAACCGATTGAGTTAATGATAACCGAACCGGGGGCTCGCCTTGTCGAACGAACGCTCAATCAAATCCGGCACGGTATTACCGTCTGATATATTATGATGACACGAGTCTGGAGAATCAGTCATCGGGATTACGGTAAAACAGCATTTACCGGAAAAGGGGCGAAATTGTTTGGAGGCAGGTTCAATAGCCCGGAACTTGCAGCAATATATACGTCAGGTGCACTTTCCCTTTCGTTACTGGAGCTCCTTGTGCAGATTGAAGACAGAGAGTATCTAAATAACTGTGTGCAGTTTCATGCAGAAATTCCGGATCAATTTATTTATAAACCCCTAGCAGAAGAGCTGCCGGACGGCTGGAATAAGATTCCTTATGGTAGAAGTTCACAAAAGTTCGGTGATGAGTGGATACATGAGAGCTCATACGCTGTGTTGAGAATACCGAGTGTGGTGGTACCTGTGGAATACAATTATATAATTAATCCGAATCACCCGGATTTCACCAAAATTGAGCTGTCTGATGGCAGTAACGTTTCGCTTGATCCGAGATTGTCATAGAAAAGCTCCACACTTAGTAAGATGAGTTCGACTGATAAATTATGAGCGTAACAGCCCCCTAAAAAAAGGGGATTGAGCGGGATGTTCATCAGATCGTGTGGTAAAAACAATGGACAGCCCTCTTTATCTCCCCCTGTTAGAGGAGAATTATTAACCGAACTCAGATTCATAAAAAAGCCCGAAACCGAGAAATCAGAATCGGGCTTTTAACAAGTCTAAATTATCTGATATATATATACAAGAATTTAAATTGGCTCGGGGCCCGCTGCTATCACCTGTTTTGCCGCCTGTGTTTTAAACTGTTTAAAATTTTCAGCAAACATGTCGGCCAGTTTATTCGCCCTGCTATCGTATGCCTCTTTATCCTTCCAGGTATTTCTGGGGATCAGAACGTTTGCGGGTATCCCTTCTACAGATTTGGGGATTGAGAGCCCAAAGACCGGCTCTTCATAATAGTCTGCATCATCAAGATTTCCTGCTATTGCCTCGCTCAGCATTTTACGGGTATGAGATAGCTTCATTCTATGGCCCGTTCCATACGGGCCGCCTGTCCAACCGGTGTTCACGAGCCAGACGTTCGATTTGTGTTTGCGAATTTTTTCAGCAAGAAGCTCTGCATAAACGGTTGGGTGCAGAGGCATGAACGGTGCTCCAAAACAGGCCGAGAACGTAGCCTGTGGTTCATTTACGCCTCGCTCAGTTCCCGCGACTTTTGCAGTGTATCCGCTTATGAAGTGGTACATAGCCTGCTCGGGCGTTAGTTTAGAGATGGGGGGCAGGATGCCAAATGCATCTGCGGTCAGGAATATGATGTTTTCCGGATGTCCGCCCTTTCCGGTATCGCTTGCATTGGGTATATAGTGTATGGGATAGGCGCAGCGGGTGTTCTGAGTGAGGCTGTCGTCCTCAAATTGTGGTTCTCTGTTCTCGTTAAGGATAACGTTTTCCAGTATGGTACCCGGCATTTGAGTAGTAGCGTAAATTTCGGGCTCTTCCTCTTCTTTCAGGTTGATGGTTTTTGCATAGCAGCCACCTTCGAAGTTAAAAATCCCATTTTCACTCCAGCCGTGTTCATCATCTCCAATAAGAGTTTTGTCGGCATCAGCAGAGAGAGTTGTTTTGCCTGTACCGGACAGGCCAAAGAATACTGCGGTTTTACCATCTTTATCCATATTTGCTGAACAGTGCATTGCCATTACATTCTTTTTTGGCAGCAGATAGTTCAAGACGGAAAAAATGCCTTTTTTCACTTCTCCTGAATAGAGGGTTCCGCCAATCAGAATAATTTTTTTTTCAAAATTGCAGAGGATAAATGTATTTGAGCGCGTACCGTCTTCATCAGGATTTGCCTGGAAGCGGGGTGCAGCCAACACAGTAAACTCAGGCTCATGATTTTTTAACTCTTCCTTGTTGGGGCGAAGGAACATGTTGTTTGCGAAGAGGGCATGGTATGCAACTTCGCTGACTACTCTGACATTAAGCTGATAATCGGGGTCAGCGCCGGCATGGAGATCTTTCACATATAGATCTTTATCTGAAAGATGATCCACAACTTTTCTGTGCATGTTATTGAAAACCTCTTCCGACACAGGTTTGTTAACATCGCCCCAGTCTATATCATCATGAATAGATGGCTGATCAACGATAAATTTATCCTTAGGCGACCGGCCGGTGTATTTACCGGTTAAAATGCGAATCGCCATACTGTTGGTAAGCGTTCCCTCGCCATTCAGAATAGCGTGCTCATAAAGCTGAGAAGGATTTAGATTCCAATAAATATTTTTGGAGCTATTCAGCCCAATATAGCCAAGATCAATGTCGCTTTTGGGTTGGCTAAAATAGTCGTTATTCATAAAGTTTTTTTGCTGTAAGATTTGAAAAATAATTTGTGTTGTGCGTGAAAACACAGGGATAAAAAAGCGCTTTTTTATATAATTGGCGCCTATTGTATACTCTTAAGGCGGATTTGATAAATGCTAACAAATTAGCCGTCCAAGTATAGCCTCAAATATACCGCTATTTGAATCTTTTTTGAAGCTTGAATAGCAATTGAATATTTACCGATCAAACGAGAGTTGTTTCCGTTTTACAGCAACAGGACATATGCCTGCTTATGGATAGAAAAGAAATTTCTTCATAAAAAATATCACAATCGAAAATATGTGGATCTGTAGACTTAATGGTGCTGATACTCAGGGTCAATTATTGTACGGGATCCCAGACAACTGACCGTTACGAATTACTAACTGCGATGTTGATATCGGTACTGTTTTTTAAGAGCTCGCGAATAGCTTCAGGCCGAACACCATCTTCTCCTTCAATACCGGATAGTACATGATAAGCATCTAAAAGAAATTCAATTGCTTTTTCTGGTTCGTTCATGTGCTGATAGAGCTTACCCATTTGTACCAGTGCCAGAGCGTGTTCTACTGTATTTAAGGGGTGAAGTTCTTTCACTCGCTCAAAACCGGAGTAGAGATGTTCTTTTGCTTTATTCGTGTCGGAACCCTCTATCTTTAGCAACGCTTCTCCGATTCCCATAGATGATCTCGCGATAAAGGAGCTTCCTTCCGGAAGCTGTTCTTTAAATATCTTATTTGAGAGTGAATAGTATTCAAGTGATTTTTCATAATCGCCCATCATCATGTTGAGTTCTGCTATGCTAAACATATTTATACCGGTCTGTAGCTGTTCCGGTCCGAAAAGTTTGGTATTCATTTCGAGAGCGGAACTGAAGTACTCTTTCGCTTCTTCAAATTGTCCGGAATTGCGTTTAAGAATACCCATATTGTTAGTAGAGAGGGCCACTTTCGGGTGTAGTTCTCCGAACAGGGAAATTCTCATTTCAAGAGATTCCCGCAGCAATTTTTCAGATTCAACAAACCGCCCCTGATTTAGTAAAAGGGAGCCGAGGTTATTTTTGCTCATTGCTACTTCAGGATGCATTGTTTTATACCGCGCGGTTCGTTTATCGAGCACGTCTCTGTATCGTTCCTCAGCCTCATCCAGTTTGCCCTGTCCATGAAGAGTAACGCCCAGGCTGCTTATGCTCAGAAGCGTGAGAGGATCTTCAGGTCCGAAATTTTCCTCATAAATGCTTATCAGATTAAGATAAAGCTGTTCAGCTTCCTGTAGTTTCCCCAGCCTTCTGTAAACGTATCCAAGTTCAGTATTTGCCTCTGAAAGAGCCGCTTGCTGGTGGCCGTATATGTTGGCGCGTTTGCTGATGGCATCTTCCAAAACTTGTTGAGCCTGGAACAGATCACCGCGAGAGCTCAAAAGCGACCCGAGGTGCTCATATGTTGAAATTGTCTCAACGTGCAGGTCACCAAAAAGATCTGTTCTAATCTGAATGGACTGCGTCAAAAGTTCTTCTGCTTCATCAAATTCACCGAGCTGAGTAAGAATTATTCCTAATACCTCAAGTATAGAGGCCTTAATCTGTGGCTGATTATCGAGATAATTTGCCCGCTCGATCCCACGGTCGAGCAGATCACGTGCAGAAATTTCATCGCCTCTGCTTTCACCGGGGTCACTTCCCTTGAAAAGGTCGAGTACAAATGTGGTTACCTGGTTTGCTTTGTTCGCCTCCATTTTTGCGATATCCCTCTCCATCTGTATCTGGTGGGTATAGAACAGAACTGATAAGGAGGCGATTACAAAAAACATCGCTACAACTGAAAGGGGGGTTTTGTTGCGAAGAAAATACTTTTTAGTGTGATAAAGATTAGAGCCCTGTATTGCGTTTACAGGGAAGTTAAGCTCGTGTCGCACCAGATCCTGAATTAGATCATCCGCTGTTTGATACCTCTCTTCCGCTTTTTTCCGGAGGCATTTGATCATAATTGCCTCCAGGTCATTACACAATAATTGTTTAAGTTTTTTGGATGTGGTGTCTCTGTTAAATGCCAGCTCTTCTTTTTTTGTTTGATCTAATGATTCGTACTGACTTGCCGGATCTGCCGGCTGAAATGATGTGATAATCTCTTTTATTTCACTAACCGTTTTCTTTTCAATCGGTAGCGGGTGTATACCAACTAGCAATCGGTGAAGCAGCACACCGAGCGCATAAATATCGGTTGCAGTCGTTACCGGCGCATTAGTAAGCTGTTCTGGAGATGCGTTTGAAAATGAAAGAAACTCGTCCGAATTCAGCTCCCCGAAGATATTCTCAGCTCCACGATCATCACCTACCAGTTTGGCGATGCCAAAGTCCATGATTTTTACCGTACCATTCTTTGTAATAAGAATGTTATCGGGTTTCAAATCTCTGTGGATCACCAGATTCATATGGGCGTGTTGTGCTGCGGAACATACAGATTTAAACAGTCTGATTCTTTGAGCAACGGAGAGCCGGTTTTTATTGCAGTATTTATCGATCGGGGTTCCATCTACATACTCCATAATGAGATAGGGCATGCCATCTTCTGTTACACCACCGCCGTAGAGCCGAGCAATATTCTCGTGAGAGAGTGCAGCTAAAATTTGCCGTTCCTGTACGAAACGTGAATAGATTTCTGAACGGCCCGGCTTGTTCTGAATTACTTTAATCGCCACAGAGTGATCAAAATGCCCGTCGATTCTTTTTGCAAGATAGACGGTTCCCATTCCACCTTTACCGAGAAGTTCAGTGAGCTCATAAGATCCTATAGTTGTACCTATCAGATTTTCGTTTTTAGTATGTTTAGTGTGCTCCGTTGCAGCATAATCTGTTACTTTATCTTTAACGCGTTTTTTATCTGTAAAAAAAGTGTCAGCTTTATCAATAGATTCCAGGAACGTGTTAACATGCTCGATACAGTCCAATTCCCCATGGCACATGTTGTGAATAAATGAATTACGCTCTTCTTTTGGAAGCTTCAGAGCCTCATCAACAATTGCTTCTATTTTGTTCCACTCTTCTGTGGTCATCTTTATTGGGCTGAGGTGAAATCGATAATTAAGTGAGTAAATTATCTGCTATCTATATATACAACTACAGAATCTTAATCTATTAATATTAGTCTCATCCGACAAATTTTATACTGAATATAAAAACGAATTAATGTAGCCGATAAAAAAAAACGAGGGAGGGATGATCCTGAAACAGGTTAAGCTTTGATCCTTGATTATAGGTCAGATCCAACAGTTGTATCATTCGGACTAACGAAAGGAATTATCTCCTGATCTGTACCTTCTCTTGAGATAGTAGTGAATGACAGGAGGTGCGAAAAATATCATCAGGAAAAGGTGACCGGTGAATTTGTAAATAATCGCGGCTATCAGCAGGCATAGAAGCACAACCAGTCCTGAGATGTACCAAATCTTCTGTTTCGTTGTCATTTTACAAAGCTTTTTCGCTATCCTGCTTCTGAACGCAATACATCTATTGGGGAACTTTTATAAATGTGTCTGCTGCCGGTCCAGCCAATGATGGTAGCAGCGAGTATAATAATCAGCGAAAGAAAAGCCAGAGCAGTAAAGTCAGGAACGAAAGCCAGATCAAAATAGAAGTAAGCGAGGCTCCAGCTTGCGACCATGGCCAGAATCAAACCTGTTAGAGTAGCAAGTAGTCCAAGGAGTACATATTCGATCGTCTGGATGCTGCTTACCTGTCTTTTTACAGCGCCAAGTGTTCGAAGCAAAACAGACTCTTTTGTGCGCTGTTTCCGGCTGATTGATATTGAGCTTGCCAGCACAATCAGCCCGGTGATGATGCTGAAGAGCGCCATAAACTGAATTGCCATAGATATTTTATCCAAAAACTCTTGTACGCTGGCCAGTGCTATGCTGATGTCGATAGCTGAAATGTTAGGGTAATCTGCCACTATTTTTTGTTGGATGGCGTAAGCCTGATCGTCATTGTCGGCTTTCACGATAGTGGCGTAAAACTGCGGTGCATTTTCAAGTACATTTGATGGGAAAACGACAAAGAAATTCGGTTCGGGCCGCTGAAAATCTACCTCACGAATACTTGCCACAACGGTTGATACGGGTACACCCTGCACATTAAAAGTCAGGGAATCGCCCAGGGCCAGATCAAGATCTTCCTGAATATTTTCGGCAATTGAAATGGGTACGGTCGAATTTAATCCGTCACCTTCGCCAATCCACTCGCCTTCAAGAATAGTTTCTGACTCGGTAAGCTCACTGCGATAGGTAACTCTGTAATCTCGCCTGAGAGCCCATCCCCTGAGACTTACCGTAGTGTCCTGGCGCAGATCGGCAACTGTACGACCACGCAGATCACTCAATCGCATGGATACAATGGGTACATTTTGCATGATGGTGCCGCCTTCCGCTCTAACAATGTCATTCACGCCCGTGTTCTGATCGGATTGAATATCATAAAGAACAATGTTTGGAAGCTCCTCATTTGATTGAAGGCTTATCCGTTCAAGCAACATCTCCTGACTCAGGTAGAGCGTGCCGATCAAAAGCATTCCCATGCCGAGGGTAGTAAGGAGCATGGGGGTTTGATTATTCGGACGGAAAAGGTTTGCCATACCCTGACGCCAAACGTAAGAAAATGATTTCAGTCGAAGACCTTTAACCGCTTTAATCAACAGGAGGGCGGTGAGCCAGAGAAGCGCCACCGAAACCATCAGCCCGAGCGTAAAAAAGAGTGCTACTAAAATGCTGTCGGTTGTGTAAGCGATCAGCAAAACCACAATTGCAAAAACAATAGCTGTGGCGATTGCTTTGGCTCTTTTTGAGAGTTTTTTGAGCGGTGAAAAATCAGAGGATTTGAGCGTCAACATTGGAGAAATGCTACTAATACCTATCAATGGTAAAATAGAAAATCCAACGCTGATTGTTAGTCCAATAAAAAGGCCCAGAAAGATAGCTGGAAAGGAGATCCCCTGAACAATATCAAATGGCAGAAATTCTGTAAACAGCAGCGGAAGGTATGACTGAAGAACCAGGCCAATGCCTGTTCCGATGGCTGCGCCACACAGCCCCATAAATGCAATTTGGAGACCAAAAGCCCCGATGATCTGGTGTGACTCCATACCCAGACAGCGGAGCGTAGCCACCGCTCCGGTTTTTCTTTTAATGTAAACAAAAACAGCACTGGCCACACCCAATCCACCCAACATTAGTGCTATGAAAGCAATAAGCCCCAGAAACTTGCTTAGATTATCAACGATTGCGTCAAAATCCTGCTTACGCGACTCTACGGTCTCTGTTCGAACACTGTGTTCTCTGCCCAGCGGCCTGAACTCTGAGGCTAATCGCTCCGCTGTTTCAGCATTTTCAAGCGTCAAATACTCTTTGTAAGTCACTCTGCTGCCTCGCTGAAGCAATCCTGAATCAACAAGAAGATCACGGGATAGATATACTCTCGGGCCGATCAGGGAAAAAGCTGCAGACTCGCCCGGTACATTTTTCAGTTCACCCGAAATTGCCAGTGTAATCTGGCCGACTTGAATACTGTCGCCCACCGCAAGTCCGAATTGACGCATGGTAGACTGTTCAACAAGCGCCGTTTTTTCAACTTTGTAGGTGTCAGCTGCATCGGCCGGTTCGGTTGTAATGGAGCCGTAAAGCGGAAAGGGCCCTTCAATGGCCCTGATTTGAGAAAGTCGTGTATCCCCTGTGCTCAAAAACTGAACCATGGAATTGAACTCAACAGATGAAGCCTGGCTGCCCCCTATTGAATCAATAAAAGCAGATACAGGTTCAGGAAAAGGTTCGGTGGATCTGAACTCGAGATCGGCACCGAGTAATTCCCGTGACTGATCTTCAACAGTAAGCAGAACATCACTTCTGAAGGACAATATTGCCACAAGTGCCGCTACACCGGCAATGACGGCTGATGTGTAGAGCAGAAGGCTTTTCCATTGCGGCCGGGCATCCCGAAAAGCAAGTCTCCATGTAAATGGGGAGAGCAGAGTTCTGATTAGTTTCATTCGGCGACCGACACTTCAGCTTTAGTATTGATGTAATCAACAGAGTCTGTATCTGACAAAATCTGACCATTCTTCAATTCTATGGTACGATCGCATTTTTCCGCAAGTGTTCTGTCGTGTGTAACAATTACCAGCGTTGTTCCCAGCTTTGTGTTGAGGTTGAACATCAGCTGCTCAATTTGCGCCCCTGTTTCACCGTCGAGATTTCCTGTTGGCTCATCTGCAAAAAGTATGTCGGGCTGATGAATAAAAGCTCTTGCGAGTCCCACTCGCTGTTGTTCACCACCTGAAAGCTGACTTGGATAGTGAGTTAAACGATCACCAAGACCTACTTCGGTAAGGAGATCCGAGGCTTTTTTTTCAACTTCGCGGTAGGGAACTCCTCTCAGCTCAACGGGAACCATTACGTTTTCAAGCGCTGTAAGGGTGGATATAAGCTGGAAGGACTGAAATACAAATCCAATCTGTTCGTTGCGTACTATAGACAGCTGAGATTCATCCATAGATGAAATCTCTAACCCATTTAGTGAAACAAAACCGGACGTAGGCTGATCCAATCCTGCACACAGGCCGAGCAATGTTGTTTTACCGCTGCCGGAAGGGCCAACTATTGCACACGATTTGCCGGGTTGAATTGAAAATGAAACCTGTTTAAGAACCGTTAACTCTTTCGAGCCGCTCGTAAAAGTTTTCGTTAAATTCTGAACGTTTAAGATCGGTTTATTCATTTGAACAATTTGGCGTTATGTGCGCACGGATTATTTTTGAAGTAACATACGTCGGAACAACATTGTAACATGTCGATTAAAGTAAACCATTCCTACTAACTGAATGTTTTTTTATGGAATTTATCAAACGACCAATCGCGCTGAAGGTTGCATTTGCTTTTATTTTTTTAACGATTTGTAACATAGCTGAAGCACAGCAGCAGCAAACCATTCTGTTTTTTGGTGATAGTATTACAGCAGGGTACGGTCTGGATGAAGAACAGGCTTTTCCGGCTCTTATTCAGCAGAAAATTGATTCACTTGGCGCTGAACACAACGTGGTAAATGCGGGACTGAGCGGTGAAACAACTGCAGGTGGCGCGCGGCGTGTAGATTGGATCCTGCAGCAGGAGATCGATATTTTTGTTCTTGGACTAGGTGGTAATGATGGTCTGCGAGGCATTGATCCAGCCAATACAAAAGAAAACATTGAGACGATCATATCTAAAGTGAAAGAGAAAAACCCTGAAATTGAGATCGTGCTTGCAGGAATGGAAGCCCCGCCCAATCTTGGTGTACAATATACGAACCGGTTTCGGCAGCTGTTTTCTGACGTCGCTGAGCAGTATGAGCTCACATTTATTCCGTTTCTTCTGGATGATGTTGCGGGAATTCGTGAGCTGAATCAGCCGGATGGAATACATCCGACCGCTGAAGGGCAACAGATCATTGCCGATAATATTTGGGATTATCTTAAACCATTTTTAAACGGAATTCATCAGTAGAAAACTTAGTGTTTTTAATCCGATAATGATTAGTCCGTCATCTCAAAAACGATTGTAACCTGTTTCTGTACCGACACGGTTTGTGAAAAATTTTGCATGGAAGGTCCGGCATCACTCATTGCTCTTACCTCGAAAGCTCCGCCAAGAGCTGCGGGGCGAAAGTTGTGATCTGATCTGTGCCCAATTGAAATGATGCTGCCAAGTTTTCTGCCGGCTGCCATAGCGAGTATTTCGGCATCTTTCTGTGCGTTATCCACTGCCTGCCTCAACGCTTCATCAGAAGCCTCTTCCAGCTGGGTAGAGGATAAACTTCCGGAGAAATTATCAAATCCATTCTGAATGAGTTTAACCTGCAGCTGGCCGAGCATCTCAATATCGTTGAGCTGCAAACGTATTTGTTGTGTGGTGGAAGAGTGAATATCACCATCTCTCTGCCTGTTGGGGCGTACGGTGACGGGGCGGTAGTTAATTTGCTCATCTTCAAACTCAAGCTCCTTAAGTAGCTCCGCCAGAAACGACTCCCTTTCTCTGTGTAGTTCAAAAGCACGCGCAGCGTTTTCGTGATTTATACTAATATTTATAGACATAGAAGCGATGTCAGCTGGTGCCATCGCTTCACCGTTTGATGTAATCGTTAAATGGCTGCCATTATCTGCCATGGATTGATTTTGTGCTAAAAGATCTACCGGGAGAAGAAAGAGATAGAAAGAAAGGACTGCTGGGATAATCGTTTTCATAAGAATTTGGTAACGGTTTGATTTATAATCTGCTACGGTTGATAGCCACTTGTAGTGATTCAGATTTGTCATGTAGCTTAACTAATGATGTGTCAACGGTGAGCTATCCTAAGAGTCATCGGATGAGTCATCCATGAATCATATATTGATCCAGCATAACTAGATTTTTCGAAAAACTCACCCCGAAAGCTTTTCGGGGCTATCCGATATTTAATCGATGACACTGCACTAAGCTAATTTAATAACTGATATAATTTATATTTGTTTCTCTTATTAGTTTGAAATTATTTGTCTTAGCGATTACATGTCGCTAAATTTATATGGAAGCGCTTGCTTTAGTCTAAAAACAGGGCTTTCTTTGGTGAAAAGTTTCTGTCTTCTGCTTTAGAGTAGACAGTTTTGACACATCAATAGTAATCAAATCAGAGAATTATGATTTCTAAATTTACGGGCTGTTATTCCGTGGTGGTAATGACGCTTTTATCTGTACTCCTGATAGAAGTAAATATTCTGCAGGCTCATTCACCTGATGATGCACAAATTACTGTGTCAGGTACAGTGTACGATGCCTCAACCGGGAGTACCCTGACAGGTGTTAATATAACGGTACAGGGGCGTGTAATTGGTACATCAACAAATGCAAATGGTGAGTTTTCCCTTCGCGTAAATGAAGAGCCACCGATCACACTTGTTGTCTCAATTATAGGGTATATATCAAAGCGAATTGAGATTACGGAACAGAATGTTTCGGGACTCCGTATTGAAATTGATGAGCAGAGGATTTTAGGGTCCGACGTTGTTGTCTCGGCTTCAAGAGTAGAAGAGAGTATTCTGGATGCTCCTATAAGTATCGAAAAAATTGACGCCATTGGGATTCAGCAGGCTGCGGCACCCTCTTTTTACGATGCCATTGCCAATCTTAAAGGGGTTGATTTTAGCTCACAGAGCATGACGTTTAAATCTGTGAATATGCGCGGATTTGCAGCAAACGGTAACCTTAGATTTGTGCAGCATATTGACGGAATTGATAACCAGGCTCCAGGTCTTAACTTTCCCGTGGGTAACATTGTGGGGATATCGGATCTGGATCTTGAAAGTGCTGAGCTGATTCCGGGTGTTGCTTCTGCCTTGTACGGGCCAAATGCGATTAACGGTATTTTGCTGATGAGAAGTAAAAGTCCATTTGAATACCAGGGTTTTTCTGCCATGATGAAATCGGGTATTAACCACATTGATGGCCGAGATGATGATATCTCGGCCTACCAGGATTATTCTGTTCGTTATGCCAATGCTATTACAGACCGGCTGGCGTTTAAAGTAAATGCATCGTACTTAAAGGCAAACGACTTTATCGCCCGCGACACGCGTGATACCGGACCCGCCACATTTGGAGCGATTGAACGCGGTGCTACCGAGAGAGGAGATAACCGCGTTTACAACGGATTGAATGTGTACGGTGAGCCTCTGCTGACAATTGGCAACATAGCCGATGGCGTGATTGCCGGCGGCGGGCCACTAGGTGCACAAATTGAGGCAATCCGATCACTTCTGCCAGATGGCGAAGCAGGTGCATTTACTCCCGATGGTTTTGTTGAATCGTCTTTTGTAGATAATACAACCGAAAGCCTGAAGCTCGGTGCGGCACTTCATTACAGGCTTTCAGACAATTACGAGCTGTTGGGCCAATTTAACTGGGGTAGCGGAAGTACGGTCTATACTGCTAATGACCGTTTTATTCTGGATGATTTCAATATTTGGACGGCAAAACTAGAGCTACAAAACCCAAATTACTACCTCCGCGCTTACACTACACAAGAGAATTCCGGCGATACGTACGCTGCCAACACGGTGGCTTCACGGATTAATGAAAGGACGTTTATTCCCGCTTATTTTCAGACATTTGCCGGAGCAAGAACACAAGGAGCCACCATTGACGAGGCGCATGCGCAGGCACGTATAGCCGGACGGGAAGCTCAGCCGGAGCCGGGTTCAGACGAATTTAATTCGCTGTTTAATGAAATAAGGGATATCCCAATTTCTGAAGGTGGAGCTAAATTTCTCGACCGTACCGGTATGTGGCATGCAGAAGGGCAATATAGTTTTCAGAATGTTATAGACCCCGATATCGTAGACGTCATTGCAGGCGGAAATGTTCGAAGATTTACTCTCAATTCTGAAGGCACGCTGTTTGCTTTGGACAATGACGGAAACGAATTTAACCTGGATGAGTTTGGTGCGTATGTCCAACTCTCAAAATCAGTTTTGGATGACAGACTGGACCTACAGGGCTCGCTTCGTTTCGACAAGCACCAGGATTTTGAGGGTCAGTTCTCACCAAGGCTGTCCGCCGTTTATTCACTTGCAAATAGTCACAATATACGTGCTTCATATCAGCGCGGCTTCAGAATTCCATCTACTCAAAATCAGCTCATCGATTTAGATGTAGTTGCGCGACGTCTTCTGGGAAACAATGATGTTATCATAGACCGATATCTGCTGCAAGAAAATCCTGTCTATCGATCTGAAAGTGTTGAAGCAGCCCGCGAAGAATTAGCAACGGGTGGCGCCACACCTCAGGAAGCGCGTAATTTGCTGCAGGGAGTAGATTTTGAGCCGTTTCGCACTGAAAAAGTTACTACGTTTGAAGTGGGGTATAAATCTCTCATAAACAATCGTCTGTTTCTGGATGCGTACTACTACTACAGTATTTATGAAGATTTTATAGCTGAAATAGAGTTTATGCAGGGAGTTCCAAACGGGTTGCGTCAGGATCCCGGTTCGTTCGACGCATCCTCTGCCGATGGTCAGGATGCAGTCATTAATCGGACGGTTGCAACTCAGCGTTATGGTCTTAATATCAATGCAGACGGTACGGTCCGGTCTCAGGGATTTGCCATAGGAGCTGAATACAGCCTGCCAAGGGGCTACAATCTGGGGGCGAATACGTCTTTCAACGAGCTTATATCGCAGCAGGATCTGCTGGATCAGGGATTTCGGGCAAGTTTCAATACCCCAAAATGGCGCTATAATCTTTCTTTGGCGAACAGACGCGTTACTCAAAACTTCGGATTTAATCTAACCTATCGCTGGCAGGATGCTTTCCAGTGGGAATCAACCTTTGGTGAGGGAGTCATTCCGGCGTTTGGCACAATGGATGCCCAGGTTAGCTTCAGGCTGCCATCCTACAACTCTATATTGAAGTTTGGCGGCAGCAATGTGTTGAACAACCGATATGAAACATCAATTGGAAATCCCTCCATGGGAGCCATCTATTATGTATCGCTGACCTTCGATCAACTTCTGAATTAATAAATGAGATATCTTATGAAACTTATGTATAAAGTATTTTACGCTCTTCTCATTGCCGGGTTCTTTCTTGTAAGCTGCGATGGTGAGTTCGATACACTGGTTGATGCAAACGCTGACCGTAATCCTATTCCCGATATGGAGATTGAGGTCTCTCAGGGTGATGCTGATTTGACTAATTTTGTTGCCATCGGTAATTCTCTGACCGCCGGTTATATGGACGGAGCTCTCTACAACAACGGCCAGAGGTTTTCACTTGGTGCCTTACTGTCAGCACAGTTTGAGCATGCTGGAGCGCCTTCAGTATTTAATCAGCCTGATATCAATTCTGTGAACGGATGTAATACATCCATTCAGGGGAACTGCCAAAGCGTTAATCCACTTGGCAGATTTAAACTGGATACAAATATACCCGGGCCATCGCCAACGGTCGGCGGTGATCGTATTTCAGGGTACGATGGTGCCGCCTCTTCTCTTAATAACTTTGGCGTTCCCGGAATACGGGTTGTCGGACTCACTGAGCCCCAGGTTGGGAATCCAAACTCAGATTTATTCAATCCATTCTATGCGCGTTTTGCATCCTCGCCAGGTGTTTCAACTATTATTGATGATGTTGTGAGTTCAAATCCTACGTTTTTTACGCTATGGGCTGGTAATCAAGATGTGCTTGCATTTGCGCTGAGCGGTGCCAGAAATGCGTCTGCGCTGACGTCAACTGAGGACTTTCAGTCTGAATTTGAAAACGTAATTAGTACCCTGATGACAGAAACGGGTGCAAGCGGTGTTGTGGGTAATATTCCGCAAATTCTTGCCGTCCCATTTTTTCGGGCAGTGCCATATAATGCAATTCCTCTCGACCAGAATTCGGCCGATCAGCTCAATGAAGGTTTTCAAGGGTTAAATATGGTACTGGACGCAATTGTGGCAAATCTGGGGCACAATTCTGATGATGCCGACCGCAGACGTCCAAACTACCAGGCTGGCCCAAATCCAATCTTGATTGTGGATCGAAACCTTGAGAATTTAGGACCGAAATTTGATATTCTTGTTCAGTTTGGTGGAATAACTCCTGAAGAGCGGGAAGCGTTGCAGCCATATGTTCAATCCCGGCCCATTGAGCAGGGGGAGCTTGTGCTTTTGTCTGCAGCTCCCATATTGGGCACGCCAGCCGATCCCAATAATCCAAACACTCCGATCGGTGTGGTAATACCTTTAGGCGCAGAATTAACGCTGACTTTTGAAGAACAGTTACAAATTGAAACTGCACGTCAAACCTTCAATGAAATAATAAAAGGGGCAGTAACGTCCGCAAATGAAGCGGGCAACCGCCTTGCACTGTACGATTCAAATCGCCCGGATGGTGCTTTTGCTCAGATTTTCGGACTGGACGGAAGTGCTCCTGGAATAACTGTTGATGGCGTAAATCTGCGTCCAGACTTTGGTCCTAACGGTGTATTCTCAACCGATGGTGTTCATCCGAATCCCCGGGGAACTGCTATTCTCGCAAATGAATTCATTCGTGTAGTTGAAACTGAGTTTAATGCAGTTATTCCCCGGGTAAGTGTGCTTGCACTGCCAAGTGTTGCTCTTTGTGCCGGAGATTGTGTCGGGCAACAGGCAGGAAGTTGAGATGATTTTAAATATCCTCATCCGCTGACTTCATGTTATCGGATGAGTGGAAGGGCAAAATGGTACTAAAAAATCAGAATCCGAATTTTTTGCCTGCTGAATTATAATCAAGGATTCTCTGCAAAATACACTAAGGATAGTAGTGATGTGTCAACGGTGAGCTATCCTAAGAGTCATCGGATGAGTCATCCATGAATCATATATTGATTCAGCATAACTAAATTTCTCGAAAAACTCATCCGATGACTTTACAACATTTTATCGATGACACTGCAGTAGCGTCGTTTGAACTTAGATATCTCTCTAATCATCATCTTTCCCCTGTTCAATTTTGCTTGACCAAAAACAAACCAAAAAAGGCACAAACGATCAATACTCGCTTGTGCGGATAGGAATCTGAACGTTGAAACGGAATAGATGCCGCCCTATGGTCAAACACTGATCGTTTGATCGATGGGTGTATTGGTTTTTGATAGATTGTATAGATCAAGTTATTCGGAAAAAATCGAATTTTCGAAAACTCATTCAATAACACAAATACTGTATTCTTTAAAAAAAAGCCCCGATTCATCATCGGGGCTTTTTTATTTATCTGATCATTGTAAGCCAAATGGTTTATGGCGACAAACCACAAACCATTTGGAGATACTTATCGAATGTACTGGTTGAAGAGGTTTTCGAGAAGCTCTTGCTTACCACTCTTCAATTCAGGTTCACCCACTTTTACAGCCATGTTGCGCAAATCTTCGAGAGTTATTTCACCATTCTCATATCTCTTTCCGTCACCGCTGTCGAAAGAGGTATAGCGGCCCTCGCGAAGTTCTCTGAAGTTTGATTTCTGCAAAATATTGTCTGCAATAATGAGTCCATGGGCAAAGGTGTCCATTCCGCCAATGTGTGCATGGAAGAGATCCTCAAGATCTGTTGAGTTTCGTCGGATTTTTGCGTCAAAGTTTAGTCCGCCAGGTTCTATACCGCCGTTGTCAAGCAGAATGATCATGGTTTCGATTGCGTCATACAGGTTCGTAGGGAAGTAGTCTGTATCCCACCCGTTTTGATTGTCCCCTTCGTTAGCATCGATACTGCCAAGCAATCCGTTTTCTGCAGATACCATCAGGTCATGAGCAAAGCTGTGGCTTGCAAGCGTGGCATGATTCGCTTCAATATTCAGTTTGAAATCGTCGAGAAGATCCTGCTCTCTCAAAAAACCGATAACTGTGGCTGCATCAAAATCGTACTGATGTTTGGTAGGCTCCATTGGCTTGGGCTCGATAAGAAAGTTTCCTTTAAATCCTATTTTTCTTCCGTAGTCGCGGGCTGCCCGCAGAAATGTCCCCATGTGATCGAGCTCACGTCTCATCATGGTGTTAAAGAGGTGCATGTAGCCTTCACGACCGCCCCAGAATACGTAGTTTTCACCGCCCAGTTCAACGGTAGCGTCCAGAGCTGCCTTTACCTGTGCTCCGGAGTGACATACAACATCGAAGTCGGGATTGGTTGAGGCGCCATTCATATAGCGCGGATGCGTAAACAGATTAGCTGTTCCCCAAAGAAGCTTAACACCGGTATCTTTTTGATACTGTTTGGCTAAATTGACGATGGTCTGCAGATTTTTTTCAGACTCTTCAACGGTATCTCCGCCTGGTGCGAGATCCCTGTCATGAAAGCAGTAGTAGGGAGTGCCCAGCTTTGTAAAAAATTCAAAAGCTGCTTCAACGCGATATTTAGCATTCTCAAGCGGATCAGACGTTTTTTCCCATGGAAAAGTTCTTGTGCCGGTGCCGAACGGGTCACTATTTTCGTTGCAAAACGAATGCCAGTAAGCGATCGCAAAACGGAAGTGATCTTTCATGGTTTTACCGGCAACCATCTTGTCTTCCTGGTAGTACTTAAAGGAAAAGGGATTATCCGAATCCGGTCCCTCATACTTAATTTTTCCGATATTTGGGAAATATTCGTTACTGCTCATAATGTAATTTGTTTTATAATTTTGATTTCAATTGATCCAGCCATACCTGATAGGCTTCTAGATATTGCTTTCTTTTTTGTGAGGTGGGCTCAATAACCTCAATTTTGGTGAGCCCGTTAAACGCTTCTGATGTGTTCCTATAAATTCCTGCGCCTACACCGGCTCCCCGCGCAGCCCCCTGGGCACCGTCAGTGTCGTACAGTTCGAGTCGTGCACCGGTTGTATTTACAAACGCTTCTCTAAACAAAGGACTCAAAAACATGTTGGCATGTCCCGCTCTTACCGTCTGAATTTCCATTCCCATATTTTCCATAATTTGGAATCCATAGTAGAGTGAGAATACAATTCCTTCCTGGGCTGCTCTCAACAGGTGAGATGCAGTATGCCGGTTGAAATTCAGTCCGCTGATTTGTGCCCCGAGATCTCGATTTACCAGGATCCGTTCCGTGCCATTTCCAAATGGGAGGATCGTCACCCCGTCAGAGCCAATGGGAACCTCTTCAGCCATGTAGTTCATCTGCTCATATGACAATGGTTCATTAATGCCCAGATTTTTTCTTAGCCAGCTATTTAAAATTCCTGTTCCGTTAATACAGAGAAGTACTCCGTATCGGGATTCACTAGCTTCATGATTTACGTGAACAAAGGTGTTGACGCGTGAATGTTTATCAAAGTTGGCTTTGTCGATGATTCCGTAGATTACTCCGGATGTACCTGCAGTTGCAGCAACTTCACCGGGGTTCAGGACGTTTAGTGAAAATGCGTTATTTGGTTGATCACCGGCCCTGTATGTGATTTTGGTACCTTTATTCAGGCCCAGTTTTTCTGCAGCCGACGCAGTCAGTTCACCGTGCTCGCCGAAACTGTCGAGCGGTTCCGGAATAAGCTTTTCTGAAATTCCGTAATGTTCCAACAGTTCGGTTGCAATTTTGTTGGCTTGAAAGTTCCAGAGGATACCCTCAGATAGACCGGAGTGGGTTGTAAAGATTTCGTCTGTCAGCTTCATGGCAACATAATCGCCGGGTAGCATGATTTTATAAATTTTCTTGTATAGATCCGGCTCATTTTCTTTCACCCATTTCAGTTTTGAAGCGGTAAAATTCCCGGGTGAGTTCAGAAACGTTTCCAGGCAGACCTCTTGTCCCAACGAATTAAACGCTTTTTCACCGATATCAGAAGCTCTGCTGTCGCACCAAATGATGGAGGGCCGAAGAACATTATGATTCTTATCAACAGCAACGAGGCCGTGCATCTGGTAGGAGATTCCGATTGCTGAAATGTCTTCTTTTGATACAGAACCTGAACGAAGGAGTTCCTGTGTGGCTTTTATGATATGCTCCCACCACATTTCGGGATCTTGTTCTGCCCAGCCGGGCTTAAGCGCCTGCATTTCCATTTCTACTTTTGGTGAAGTAGCAGATCCGAGCAACTTTCCTGTTTCAGAATCCAACACAGAGGCTTTTACAGATGAGCTTCCTAAATCGAACCCAAGTAAATATTTTTTTTCAGACATCTTAGAAGTTTATGATTTGGCAATACATATAAATTTCCTGTCTGTAAAACAGAAGCAGGCCATAATTAGATCAGGGGTGGTATGAGTTTAAAATATCAATTTAGTTATTGCACTTATTTGCATTTTGAACTTGCGATTTTTGAGTAGAACAGCCTTGTATCCATCTTTCCGCCAGTTTCTTATATATAAAACAAGGGAGACAATTGCTACAAAAAATGCCACAGGACCAATCCAAAGGAATGACATTTGTACATAACAGTAATCAGCGGGACGCAGTAATGAAATATTTCATCTATCAGAGCTAATTCCTGCTTAAGATCTGATTATACAATTACCCTGAAAGCATTTCCGATAAGATCTCCATCAAACTCTCCGTTGGCTCGGTAGTATGCAAGTGCACACGTCCTATCATAATCCGTTTTAATCCATCCACGCAGATATCTTTCAGCCTGAACCGGCCGGGGATTATTGAGCTTGAAATTTATGACATCGCCGGCAGAAAGGTTGGTGCTCCGGACTCAGGTCAGTACAACAGCGGTTTTCATCGTTAGAAGTGGAATGCTGGAGATTTGTGGGTAGAACTGCGCACTCGCCTGACTGCTTCTCCTTGGATGTGAAATGGAGAGGTCTGAGGTCTTACCTGAAACCATATTTGAAAATGATTACGAAAAGTCTCTTAAATATCACTCGAATCCGACGTAAAACAGACGCCACATTAAGAAGACGATCGAGTCATTTATTCATCAAATGATTGCACCATAGAGTTTCAAAAAAATGAGATGGATTTTAAAGAACATCAATGGGCAAGATAGTGATGTCCATTTTCATCGAGCTGGAGAACAACATTCAAAAAATATTGTTACTGATACGGCAGGATGGGTGGTATTTGAGCGTTTGTTAGATGAACTTCAACCTAAGAAAGTATGCATACAGAAGTTGAAGAAGATCTGAGTATAAATCAGGTGATCTCAGTGCTGATTAAAAATCAACTTATAAAAGTAACAAAATTGCAGGTTCAACTGCCTACAAAAACCCCGCTTTCAAAATCAAAAATAATTATTACCTAGAATCCGCAAGGGTTATATAAAAAGAGCCAAAAAAGGGGCTGAATAGTTTACATTCAGGCTTTTTTGGCTCGGAAATCTTCACTTACTTAGGTGTTCCTCAACAACCTAAAGTGAAGAGCATGCATACTACAAAATCAGCAGAAAAGATTACACCCTTTGACGGATTAAATTTTTGCCTGAACAGGTATCACCACAGCGGGCTGGCGGGCTTGATTGACCGGCATCTTGGCTCCAGAGGGCAATCGGCTGGGTTTTCTTACAGCGACATTATAGCCAACCAGATGGCCGTGTTCTTTGCCGGCGGAGATTGCGCCGAAGATTTGAGCGCGCACTTGCGCGCACCGCTCAGCTATAGCCGGGCACTGAATGTGTGCAGCCCCGACACGCTCCTGCGCGGGATCAAAGAACTTAGCTACGAGTCTGAGCAGTTGACCCATCCTACAAGCGGAGTCAAACACACCTTCAATGTGAACGAGCCCCTCAACGAGTTACTGGTGGGCGCCCTGCGCCACACCGGTCAGTTGTCCTCCGGCACCGGCTATGATCTGGACTATGACAATCAGGTGATTCCCACCGAGAAGTGGGATGCAGCCCGCACCTACAAACAGTGCCGGGGCTACCAACCGGGGATTGCCAGCATTGACAATATGCCCGTTTACATTGAGGGGCGCAATGGAAACAGCCAGGCCACCTTCGAGCAGGGGGCAACCCTTCGACGTATGTTTGCCCGTCTGGAATCCAACGATGTAAACATTGCCACGTTCCGCGCCGATTCAGCCTCCTACCAGAAAGACGCCATTGAGGTTGTGGAAGCGAACGCCGACCGGTTTTATATCCGTGCACGGCGCTCGGCAGCGATGGACCAGAAGATTGGAC
>CAZXYQ010000007.1:42757-51288 GCA_964644975.1 uncultured Rhodohalobacter sp. | reverse complement strand
CTAGTCATGCTGTTCAATATATGATTCATGGATGACTCATCCGATGACTCTTAGGATAGCTCACCGTTGACACAACACTAATTTCTTTACTACGAGTAAATACGAAACGAATACTTAGGTGGATTGCCGCAATTTTGCGGGGTATTTTCCAGAGTCAATTATCAACAAAACCGATCACTCCTTGGATACAGTCTCGACTCCAAATTTCAGCGACATAATGGATGCCGCAGCCCGAATTAAACCCTATGCAAATAGAACTCCTGTTCTCACATCCCGTTCTCTGAACGAAATAACGGTCAGCGAACTCTATTTTAAATGCGAAAACTTTCAGCGTGCCGGGGCTTTCAAATTCCGGGGAGCATGCAACGCCGTCTTTTCACTGTCTGATATTGACGCAGAAAAAGGTGTAGCAACGCACTCGTCAGGCAATCATGGGCAGTCACTCGCCCTTGCTGCAAAACTGCGGGGTATTCCGGCCCACATCATAATGCCCGATAATTCCCCGAAGATCAAGATTGCAGCTGTTAAAGGGTATGGAGCGACCGTTACACTTTGCGAATCGAACCAGAAAGCCCGGGAAGAAATGCTTCAAAAAGTCGTTGATCAGACAGGAGCAACGTTCATTCATCCCTATGATAATGAACGCGTAATTGCAGGCCAGGGAACAGCCGCAAAGGAGCTTTTGGAGGAGATCCCCGATCTTGATTTTATCCTTGCACCCGTTGGCGGCGGCGGATTGATGAGTGGCACCTCTATTGCAGCTCATCATATAAAGCCCGAAATAAAAATAATAGGAACAGAGCCGGAAATGGCCAACGATGCCTACCTTTCACTAAAATCGGGCGCTCGTCAGTTTCCCGATACAACTAAAACAGTTGCAGACGGGCTCAGAACAACCCTCAGTGAACGGACATTTACGATTATTCAGAATCACGCTGATGATATAGTAACCGTCTCGGAAGAGTCCATTATCCGGGCGATGAGACTGATCTGGGAGAGAATGAATATTATTATTGAGACTTCCTGTGCAGTTCCGTTTGCCGCTATTCTTGAGGACAAAGTTGATGTGAAAGGGAAAAAGGCCGGCATCATTTTAACAGGCGGAAATGTTGATCTAGACCTCCTCCCATGGCAATAGGGTTGAGTGACACATTGCGTGTGTCGTTGAACTGTAGAATTATTTAAAATGAAGCGGAGAAGCTATGCGAAATCATAATACTTTTCGATTTCTGAGCTCTATTTGAAATCAATTTTCGCGCAAGAGTAGTTCTCAGACATCAAATTCAACAGTATGATAATTCCACGACACGCAAAGCGTGTCACTCAACAATTCCACGCTGACGAAGTCACCTCAACAGTTCCACAACGCACGAAGTGCGTTACTCGACATTCTCACTCACTTCACTACAAAATTGATAATCCGTTCTAGCACAAAGATCTCTTTAATAATAGTTGAGCCATCCAGGTAGCGCTGTATGTTTTCCTGCTCCTTTGCAAGGCCGATCACGTAATTTTTGTCCTTCGCTCTGTCGGTCGGCACCTCAATATTGGCCCGTACTTTTCCGTTCACCTGTACCGGGTAGGCAATGGTATTTTCAACCAGATACTCCTCGTTCAGCACCGGCCACTCCTCATAGGCAATGGTGTGATCGCTTCCAAGATACGACCACAACTCTTCCGCGACATGAGGGGCAAACGGTGAGAGCAGCTTTACGAAGGGTTTTGCAATTTCAGGGGAAAGAGCATCCCACTGACGTGCTTCGTTCACAAAAATCATGAGCGCAGAAATCGCGGTGTTAAATCGCATGCTTTCAATATCGTCCGTCACTTTTTTGATCGCTTCATGAAGCACTTTCAGCTGTTCTGCGCTGGGTTCCGCATCTTTCGACAATAGCGATGCCTCATCCTGATCTCCCACAATCAGGCGCCACGCACGGCTAAGAAAACGGTTTACTCCCTCCACCCCTTTTGTACTCCACGGTTTCACCTGCTCCAGCGGCCCCATAAACATCTCGTAGAGCCTCAGGGAGTCCGCGCCATACTGCTCCACTACATCGTCCGGATTGATGACATTACCGCGTGATTTCGACATTTTGTGTGCCCGGGATTCAACCCGGAAGTCAGTTCCTTTCAAGTAAAAATTCTCAGCGCGTTTTTCAACGTCTGCATCACTGACCTTTACCCGCTCAGTGTCTTCCAGATCCGCTGCTTTTTCAGACGAAATATACTGTCCGTTCTGTTTGAAGGCGACGTACTCCATCTCTCCCAAAATCATACCCTGGTGGACCAGCTTCTGAAATGGCTCTTTTGTTGATACCACACCACAATCATAAAGCACTTTGTGCCAGAATCTTGCATAGAGAAGATGAAGCACCGAGTGCTCTGACCCGCCTACGTATAGATCTACCGGCATCCAGTATTTTTCTTCATCAGAATCTACCGGTCCCCCATCAAACTCCGGACTGATATAGCGTAAATAGTACCAGCACGAACCGGCCCACTGCGGCATCGTGTTGGTCTCGCGGAGTGCATCTTTCCCCGTTTCCGGATCTTTCACTTTCAGCCAGTCACCTGCTCTTGCCAAGGGGGGTTCACCCGTTTTTGTTGGTTCATAATCGTCAATTTCCGGCAGTGTTACGGGAAGTTCACTCTCCGGCAGCGGTTTCGGTTTGCCATCCACATGAATAATTGGAAACGGCTCGCCCCAGTAACGCTGACGGGAAAAGAGCCAGTCACGCAGCTTGTAGTTAATACTCTTCTCCCCTACACCATTCTCTTCAAGCCATTCAATGATCTTCGATTTTGCTTCGGTGATTTCCAGCCCGTTCAGAAAATCGCTATTGATGGCTACGCCATCGCCCACATACGCTTCGCCATCAAAATCTTGCGGCGGCTGAACCGTTCGGACGATCGGCAGATCAAACGTCTTTGCAAATTCCCAGTCTCGCTGATCCTGTCCCGGAACCGCCATAATAGCGCCGGTTCCGTAATGTGCCAACACATAATCGGCCACCCATATCGGTATCTCCTTTCCGTTAACCGGATTGATCGCATACGCCCCTGTAAAGACACCCGTTTTCTTTTTCGATTCTTCCTGACGTTCCAGATCCGATTTGAGACCAGCTTTATGAACATACTCCTGCACAACTTTTTGCTGTTCTTCAGAGGTGATTTTTTTCACCAGGTGATGCTCGGGAGCAAGCACCATGTACGTTGCCCCAAAGAGGGTGTCGGGGCGGGTGGTGAATACCTTAATTTTTTCTTTTTCTCTTTCGTGAACGGTAAAAACTACTTCCGCCCCAATGGAACGGCCGATCCAGTTTCGCTGCATCTCCTTGGTCGATTCGGGCCACTCCAGGTCATCCAGTCCGTCGAGCAGTTTATCCGCATACTCCGTGATTTTAAGAACCCACTGTCGCATCGGCTTCCGAACTACGGGAAATCCGCCCACTTCACTTTTTCCATCAATCACCTCTTCGTTGGCAAGTACAGTTCCCAGCTCGGGACACCAGTTCACGGGCGCTTCATCCTCGTAGGCCAGTCCCTTTTCATAGAGTTTCAGGAAAATCCACTGGGTCCACTTGTAGTAGTCAGGATCTGTTGTATTCACTTCGCGATCCCAATCATAAGAAAAACCGAGCATTTGAAGCTGTTCCCGGAATACATTCACGTTTTTCTCGGTCGTATCTCGTGGATGTGTTCCTGTTTTAACCGCATACTGTTCCGCAGGCAGGCCAAATGCGTCCCAGCCGATGGGATGCAGCACGTTGAACCCCTTCATTCGCTTGTACCGTGCAAGGATATCCGTTGCAGTATACCCTTCAGGATGACCTACATGGAGGCCTGATCCGCTTGGATAGGGAAACATATCGAGCACGTAATATTTAGGTTTATCCTGATCCTTACCGGTCTTAAACGTTTTATTTTCCAGCCAATAAGATTGCCATTTCGGTTCGATTGCGGACGGGTCGTATGAACTCATGCGTTTAAAACTGCTTTAGTAACGATTAAAAAAGTTGGAAGCCTTTAAGATAAGGAATATTCCACTCCGATTCTTCCGCGTAAATCGAAGCTCCTGCTTCGATTGCTCTGATACGAGCTATGCGTCCATTCCTTGCGTCAATTTCTAATCCTGTCGAATTGGTCCCGAGGGAACTCTCGGGAGACCTACACATCTATTCGCTTGGTGATGGCTTTGTAGCTATCCACCCTGCGGTCTCGAAAAAAGGGCCAGGTTTGGCGTTGCGGTTCAATCGTTGAAGGATCGATTTGAGCTGTGATGATTTCCTCGTTCTCACCGCCCTCTGCAAGGATATCACCAAATGGGCCGGCAATGAATGATCCGCCCCAGAACCTGGATGCATTTTCAGTTCCAACCCTGTTTACGCTTGCCACATAGCAACCATTCGCTATAGCGTGGCTTCTCTGGATGGTTTTCCAGGCATCCTTAAACTGACTTTTCTCCTCTTCACTCTCTGTATGGAGGGTTCCGATTGCGGTGGGATAGACCAAAAGGTCGGCCCCTTTAAGAGCGGTGAGCCTGGCCGCTTCTGGAAACCACTGGTCCCAGCAAATTAGCGTACCAATTTTACCATAAGCGGTATTGAATACCTTATATCCTAAATCACCCGGCGTAAAGTAGTATTTCTCATGAAATCCGGGATCTTCCGGAATGTGCATTTTCCGATACGTTCCCAGTAAAGCTCCGTCGGCATCAATCACAACCATTGAATTGAAATAGACTCCTGGAGTTGCTCTCTCAAACATCGGTGCCAGCAAGACAATAGAGTGCTCCTGTGCTAGTTTTGACAGCCTTTCGGTAGCAGGACCCGGAATTGACTCAGCAAGATCAAAATGAGCCTGATCAACTGTGGCGCAGAAATAATCGGTATTGAAGAGCTCCTGAAGACAGATCACGTTAGCTCCGGCCATTGCTGCTTTTCGAATTAAATGCTCTGTGTGTTCCAACGTTTCAAGCTTATTTCTGCCAGCAAAAGTCTGAATTAACGAAAGTTGAAAAGGTTTGATCATTTCGCTATCTATGTTGAGTTAATTTATTGTGCGTTATTAAATTCCGACGTAGAAGCAGTTCTTATTTACAATTCTTAATTCTCGCTGAGACATACACAGAAATATTTAAAATAGAATGAATCTATTGCTGTCTTGTCCGGTTTCTTAAGGCTTGGCATGAAATCAATTCCTGAAAATCTTAATCACAATTATCGCAATTTTATTTCTGATATATGTGAGCTTCACAGATTTTAACTACATTACATAAAATTCCAACATAAACTGACTGCCATGAAGATACTTGTTCCAACCGACTTTTCTGAATTGAGCCTCAAGGCGTTGAAAACCGCTAACACGTATGCCTCAATATTTGGAGGTAAAATATCACTTTTTAACTCCCATATACCAATTACGGAGCTCGATGAACCGTACGCACTCGGAATGAGCAATCAGGTCTACCAGGATTATGAATCGATCGAAAATTCAATTCGGGAAAGGCTTAAGAAGTTTGCAAAGAACCACATCGATGAACAATATATCGATGAACTCATTGTTCACGTTGGAAATCCATCGCAAAGCATTATAGAAACATCAAAAGAATTTGACATCATCATTATGAGTACCCACGGACGCACCGGGTTTTCAAGGTTTTTGCTGGGTTCAGTTGCAGAAAAAGTTCTGAGGCTTTCAAAGATACCTGTTCTCGTTGTGGAGGATGAGTCAAATGTAGGAGAGTTCAAAAATGTACTGGTAACGACCGACTTTTCAGATAACGCCACCGCGGCATTTCCTCATGCTCTCGAAATCGCTGAAAAAACAGGTGGCTCTGTTGATATCCTTCACATTCTTAGTTTAGATCAGTTTGAAGAGAATGAGACAGACCCTTCCATTAAAAAAATTCGCGAGCATCGGATGAACCTCATAAAAAAAGAATATTTTCACAAGCTTGGAGATCGTGTAAAGAGCTATACAATCGTATCTGATGACTCTCCACATGAAGCTATCCTAAAGTTCGTGAAAGGCTCCGAATACAACCTGCTTGTTATGTCTACCGTAGGAAAAACCGGTATTAAATATATGATGATGGGCAGCACGACAGCGAACGTTGTTCGTCATGTAAAAACAGCTGTTCTCAGCGTTCAACCCTCACAGTAGCAAAAGAGATTTCCGATGGGGTGTTTTCAAACTTTAGTTGTGGCTGCTCACTTCCTCATAACCTACGTTCACATATAGGGCAGGTTTAGTTAAAAGCGATCCTCATCGTGCCCATCAGCTGGAATAAATCAGCTGTGCGGATTGCATCTTCTGACCTGTTTGCGCCAACTAAAGGAGTTGCGTCCGGAAGAGGTGAATAGTCATATTCAGTATAATTATACACTGACGACTGCTCTTCCCACCTCAGATAAAGTGCACCAACCTCAAAAGATGTATTTTGTGTAACCGCAAAGCCGGCTCCTGCTGAATATAAATTTCTGTTATCAATACCGTCCTTAAATCTGGATGGAAAATATCCATATCCAGCTCTCACAGTAACTAACGGGTTGATTTCAAAGGCCACTCCGCCTCTCAAATTCCAAACAGCATCAAACTCGTTGCTGATAAATTCGTTTTCATTGAGCTGATCTTCAAACATCGAGTCGTCCTCAAAATCGATCTCTACGCTGGAATAATTCACATATTCACCGCTTAGTGAGAGCGACAAACCGTTTAAATCATCGAGAGCAAACCCGAGGCTGGTCCTGGAGGGATGCCGGACAGAATATGAGAACTGTCCGCTCAAATCATCTTCAAAAACAACACCGTTATTGAAGGTCGATCGTATTCTCGCATCATATGTTTCATCAACTGAAATTCTTGTGGGCAGTGTATAGCTGGCTCCAACATTCATGTTTGGTGTGATTTTATAAAGTCCTCCAACTCTTGCGCGGAATCCGCTGTAGCGGCTGTTTATATCATCAGATAGGATTATATTATCGATATCGGTATCCGGTTCTCCGTCTCCGCTTGAGTCGATAGCCAAAAAGTTGTAGTCATTAAACTCATCCACTTCCTGGAAAATTCGTTCGTATGATGATCGTCCGGCAAGAAGGCCTATACTGGCTCCAACCATTAAGTTAGGCTGAAACTCCGTTGCAATAAAAGCAGAATACTCCCCGCCAAATCCGGACTCTGTGATTTCGCCCTGCTGACGAATTCCCAAATAATCCCCAAACTGATCGAACCCGGTTCTGAAAATGGATTCCTCCCAATCTCCAAACTCATCGCCAAAATCAATCGCAAATGTCTCAAAAGCGATATCGTTATAGGTGTTGCCCGGCAGCTTAAACTGATCTGTTATTGTACTTCTTTCATTTCTTCCATTAAAGCTCATTGTACGGTTTGCCGCACTATGCTGATTATACCCTGCCCCAACAACAAGACTTCCCTGCGTAGTAGGAAACGAGTAGATAAATCCAATGTTTGAGAGATTAGTTTGGGAATCAGTTTGAGATCTCGTATTTCCTAAAAAGGTAGCATCTTCCTGTATAGATTTATATGTAATGCCAAACTCTCCAAAGCTGCCATAAAACATAGCTGCACTTGCAGGGTTATCTAAAAATGTACCAAACCCCGAAGCAAATGCCGTTCCGGGCATAATTCCCGTAACCGGGTTGATCACTTCACGCTGATCTCCAAATTGTACAGCCTGATTGCTGTAAAGCAGGGGATCGTTTACATTTTGTGCCTGAGCCTGAAATACTGCTGCAAAACTCAGAATTAGAATAGCGATGAATCGTTCTGTGGTAGACATAGTTTTTCCGTGGAAGTTGAATAAAGGGATTACCCGGTAATACACAATAATTTGCTAGTTATTACTTCGGTTATTCGAATTGGAAGATCGTGTCCGGGTTGTTGTACCGGAGCTTGAATTACTGCTCCGTGTTCGGGTAACCGAGGAGCCCTGGCTGCTGCGATTGTTTGATAAAGATTGCACAGTTCTTGTAGATGATCGGCTATTGCTACTTCTGTTATTCACGCTCGAGGATGCCCGGCTGCTCACATTATTCGTTGCAGCACTTTCCAGCGAGCGAACTACAGCACTGCCAACCCTGCTCCAGCGGCTTCTTTCTGATGTATTATTGCCAACAGATGAAGTATAGTTGCTAGAACCGCGCTCAACGGTTCGTATTCGGCTTTGCACAGACGGTGCGGTAGTACCGGACGATGAATTGTTTCTTGTCAGAGCTGTGGATGTGCGGTTACCAAAGCCGGTACCTGAACTGCTAATTGTACGTGTTTGGCTACTTTGACTTCTTACCGCGCTTGAAGAGATGTTTGCCGGCTCGTTGTTACCGCGCTGCCTTGCATTGCTGCCCGAACGGTTGTTGTTACCTGAACGATTTACATTTCCGCTTGAGCTGTTGTTATTATTGCTTCTGCGCTGAACATTACCGCTGCTTCCACGATTGTTGTTTGTAGATCGGGTTACATTTCCACTTGACCGATTGTTGTTGCTACTTCTGCGCTGTACGTTACCGCTG
>CAZXYQ010000007.1:0-42657 GCA_964644975.1 uncultured Rhodohalobacter sp. | reverse complement strand
TGCGCTGTACGTTACCGCTGCTTCCACGATTGTTATTTGTAGAACGGGTTACATTTCCGCTTGACTGGTTATTATTACTGCTTCTGCGCTGAACATTACCGTTCGACCGATTATTATTATTTCCTGATCGGTTCACATTACCACTTGACCGATTGTTGTTGCTACTTCTGCGCTGTACGTTACCGCTGTTTCCACGGTTGTTATTTGTAGAACGGGTTACATTACTTCTTGCTGTGCTCCTTGTGGTAGATCGGTTTCCAACAGTGCCCGAAGATGATCTGGACCGAATTGTGCCGGAGCGGCTTTCAACGCGGGATTGTGTATTCGTACGGGTAACCTGACGACTCCTTATATTAGATCTCGCATCTGTTCTTTGTGATCGAATATTACTTCTGTTGACAGCACTGCTTCTGGTAGCTGAACCTATTCCGGCTGACCTGAGTCCAGTGGAACGGGCTTGGTTACTTCTAACAGCCCGCGAAGACGAGGACGCTATGAATATGTAGTTATTTCCGTAGAAACCGCCATAGTAAGGTCTGTATCCTCCATAATAGAATCCACCCGGATAAACGGTATAAAATGGAGAATAAGCGTGGTAGAAGCCGTGTCGCGGATAACCCCATCCATACGAAAAGGCAAAACTATGCCGGAATCTTGGGTACCTGTGGTATACGGGATATGGATAGTATGCGTAGTGGTGCGGAGAATAGAAAAACGGATCGCTGTAGCCGTAATAGTTATTTATTACGGTTGTTCCGGATCCTTTGGTTCCCGACAAAGTTACACCCTGATCTCTGTACCATCCCTCGGTTTCGTAATCCTTGAAGAAATAGGACTCTGCATCTTCCCATCCATCTTCATACCCCAATTCATAATCATCAACATTTACAATCTGCTCTTCACGTTCAGGACGTTCAGTGCGGATTGCCTGTCCATCCTGCGTGCGGTCTGTGCGTTGCGGAGCTGTTGCCGTTCGCTCAGGAGTTCCGCTGTGAACTCCGTGTGATCGGTCCACAGTTTCTAACTGCGTGTAACATCCTGTTGTTAACAAGCCTGCGAAAACTGTGAGAAAAAAAGTTTTTAGTATTGAATTTTCCATAACTGCCACCAGGTACTTTAATTGGGGTTTCCACACGTAAAATAACACTTACCACTGTTAATGTGTATCACATAAACATGCTAATAGATTGACATGTGTTATAGCTCAAATTTCGCCGCGAAGCGATTTTGCTATAACTTCTGCTTTAGAGTTAACATGCAATTTCTTGTAAATGTTTCTTATGTGAGCTCTCACCGTATCTATTGATATATCAAACCTGTCTGCAATGAGTTTATAGCTTAAGCCGTCCACAAGTCCGTTTACAATATCCTGCTCACGAGGCGTAAGGTCGCTTTCCGGTTTCTTCTTTTTTTGAGGATCGTTAAAGTGCTGAATCACTTTTCTTGCTATTTGAGGAGACATCGGAGCCCCCCCTTCCGAAAGATTTTCGATCGATTCTTTAATTTCGGACAGAGAAGTATGCTTAAGAAGATAGCCTGACGCACCGGCTACAAGCGAATCAAATATTTTGTGCGAGTCGTGATAGATGGTAAGCATTATAATTTCAATGTCGGGATACTTCTCTTTGATTATACTAATCCCCTCAATCCCCGACATGCCCGGCAGCTGTATATCCATCAGCATAATATCCGGGTTTTCAAACTCTTCCAGATAGTCGAGCATATCCTCAACTGAATCCGTAGCGGCTTCGCACGAAATCGAATCCTGCATGTCCAGATATTTCCGTATCAAATCTCTGATTTTAATGTTGTCTTCAACGATTCCGACTTTAATCATATGTTCTCCTCTTTTATTTTACTGTACCTTTTACTTCTACCGTAAATCCATCACTATTGTGGATATCTACATCTGCACCAATGCGTTGAGATCTCAGCTCAATATTCCTGAGCCCCTGACCACTTTTTCTCTGGCCGCTTCCATTCGGTCCGGTGCCATTGTCTTTTACTTTAAGCTTAAACATCTTGCCGTCATATACAAATGTAATATCAACACGGTCGGCATTTGAGTGCTTTGCTATGTTGTTAACCGACTCTTTGAATATAAGATAGATATTCTCTTTCATATGTACGGGCAGACGATCATCCATTTTCAGATTTTCGAAATGGTAATGCACGTCCGGCTCACCACCCCGAAACACATGATTAACATAGTCCTGCATACGATCTGTAACATCTCCGGCCGTATCATTGCGGGCGTCAATCGACCAGACAATATCATCCAGGCTTGAAACAATTTTTCGGCTTTGGTCACCCAGCTGTTTTAAGGTATCACGAAGTTCATCTGTAACCTTGCCGGCTCTCAAAAAGTCCGTTTGCAGTGCAAGTTCGGTAAGTGATGAACCAACATCGTCGTGAAGATCACTGGCAATCTGAACACGCATCCGCTCTATGTCGATCTGTTTTCGGGCCTTAAAGTAACGGTAATAAAAAAGAATCAACCCAAGGCCCGCGGCAACAATTAATGTTAAAAACCACCACTGCATCCATACCGGGTGTTTTATTCTAAAGCCGAATGACGCTTCTTCAACGCTTCTCACTCCGTTTGCATTATAGGCCCGAATTTTAAAATCGTAATTACCGGGTGGCAGTGAAGTGTATCGAACATTCCGCTCCCGTGTGGTTTGCCATTCATCCTCCAGCCCGGCAAGCCTGTATTCATAAAGAATTTGTGCCGGACTGTCGAAACTAAGTCCCTGAAAGCTAATCTGCAAGAAGTTCTGATCGTAATTAAAATCTATTGATTCCCTGTAATTGACCGGCCGCCCGCTCATCATAACCTCTTCTAACTCAATTCCCGGAGGCACCTCATTCATTTTGATTCGATCCGGAAAGAAATGGCTCATCCCCTCTACGGTACCAAGCCATACAGAACCGTCCGATGCCACAAACGATGCACCAGCGTTGAGTTCATTCGCTACAAGTCCGTGGTTCATATCGTAAAGTTTAAACGATTTTATACGATCAACCCTCGATCCGGATTCAAAGAACTGATCCGGGTAGAACCTGTAAACTCCCCTGTTTGTACCTACCCAGTATCGCTGGTTGTGATCCTGAAAGGTGAAATAACTGATCGTACCTGATTGAGTATCTGTTGGTACTGACTTTACGTTTTCGCCATCATAAGAGGCAATTCCGCTGAACGTTGAAAACCATTTAGTACCGTTCTGATCGATGTAAATATGTATGACTCCATTGTTAGGTAAACCGTCTGCAATGGTCACGTGTTCAAACGTTCCGTCTTTTAGAATGGCAACACCTCCGTATGTGGCAAAGAGCATGCTGCCGTCTTCATCTCTTTTTATATCCATTACGGTATTATTCAATAGTCCGCTGCTGGTGTTAAACTGCTCGTAGTTTTCGCCGTCAAATCGAATGACTCCATCAGAGTACGTGGCGATCCAAATGTCTCCCGTCTCTTCAACTTCAACTATTTTTCTAACGGCTTGAAATGGAAAAACCGAAGCTGACAGACCTCTGAATTGACCATTTTCATAGATACTCATACCATCTTTCGCACCAATCCATATTCTGTCATGACTGTCTTCGTATATAACGTATGTTTTGTTATCTATCAGGCCATCCGATTCGCCAAAGTGTTCTAAAGCTTCGCCATCATACCGTAAAACTCCTCCGCCGTAGGTTGCAATCCAGATATTTCCAAACCGATCTTCCTCAAAACCGGTAACTACATTATTTGTAAGTCCTGAGTCGACGTCATAGTTTTGAAAAAGGTCGCCAAGGTAGATATTTGCCCCGCCGCCAAGCGTTCCCAGCCATACGTTTCCTTCACGGTCTATCATCGTTTCATACACGATAACAGCATTCAGGCCGTCTAGCGAGGTGTAGTTTGTAAATGTTTCCCCATCAAAATAAGAGGCTCCTGACTCTGAACTGACCCAGGCCGTGCCATCTCCGGTGATTGAGACTGAATTGAGACGGCAGTCGTTCAGGCCGGAGCTTTCATGAAAAAGAATAAACTCCTCACCGATTTTTTTAATCAGTCCCGCACCTGAAGCGATCCAGATCATGTCTTCGGCATCTACTTCCATATCGTTCATTGGAACTTCCGGATAGCCCTCGTGTGAACGGTATTTCTTAAATGTAGTGCCGTTAAAGCTGAATAAGCCCTCAGCCGTACCGATCCAAATCACTCCATCACTTGTTTGTACAACCGACCGCGCCCGCATGTTGCGATAGCCGTGCTGATGCGAAATATTGATGAACTGACCATCAGCGCCGTAGCGCCACAACCCGTTTCCCTCCGTAGCAACCCAAATATTGTTGCCATGATCCTCATAAATAGACAAAATAACGGACTCTATTACCGCTTCAAAAACATTGGGAGTGTATACACTATCACCTTCAAGATATGCCAGACCGCTATCCGTTCCGATCCAGATTTTTCGATCACTGTCCTGAAGCAGCGAATTAACTCTGTTGTTTGGCAATCCATGTTCCTGGTAAAATTGTTTGAAACGCACCCCGTCAAAACGGTTCAGGCCAAATCCGGTACCCATCCAAATATACCCTCTCTCATCCTGAATCATGCTATGGATAACAGATTCACTCAATCCGTGTTCAATAGAATAGGTTCTGAACGGAGTGATTTGTGACCGTGCCGTTTCAAACAGGAAGGCGGTTGCTAAAAGTGATATAAAAATAGTGGCTTTCGCTTTCATCCTACCAATCTAACAAGAAGAAGTGTAGGAGCAAATAGCATATTCATGCGAAAAGGCAATGGCAAACTGATGATCACCAACACGCTACAAATCTCAGTTCGATTAATAACGCTTTTGAATTAGCCATCTAAAAGCCTCCTCTTTCGAGGGGCCCGAATCCGAACGCTTTAGGCACAGGGAGAGGGGTGTCCATTGGCTTTTACCACAATGCGATGAACATCACCCTTTTTTATAGAAGGGGAAGGGGACTTTAAAACTTATGATTTAACAACCGAACTCAGGTTACAAAAAAGAACTCTCTTCTATAAACACATAACCACCAGAAACAAGAAAACCCATTGCAGAACAATGGGTTTTCGGTAAAATGTGATAAACAGATCTATTCCTGATACTGCAAAAAAAGCGGCCAGATGATGGAGGTTATCCTAAATATGCGCGAAGGGCTGCGCTCTTGTTATGATGACGCAATTTACGGAGAGCTTTCTCTTTGATCTGACGAACGCGTTCCCGTGTTAGGTCAAAACGTTCTCCAATTTCTTCGAGCGTCAGAGAGTGTTCGCGTCCAATCCCAAAGTAAAGTCGAATCACTTCAGCTTCCCGTTTTGTCAGCTTTGAAAGAGCCCGCTCAATCTCTACTTTCAGAGATTCGCCCATCAGCTCATTATCTGGATCCGGAATCTCTTCGTTTTCCAGTACATCAAGAAGACGATTATCTTCGCCCTGTGCAAAAGGAGCGTCCATTGAGAGGTGTCGTCCGGAAATTTTAAGAGTATCAGCAACTTCTGACACCGTCATTTCAAGACTCTCGGCAAGTTCTGCGGCAGAAGGTACACGTTCGTACTCCTGCTCCAGTTTCGAGAGCTCTTTTCCGATTTTATTGAGAGCTCCTACCCTGTTCAACGGCAGACGAACAATCCGGCTCTGCTCGGCCAGTGCCTGCAGAATAGACTGGCGAATCCACCATACAGCGTATGAAATGAACTTAAATCCACGAGTCTCATCAAAACGTTTTGCGGCTTTAATCAAACCAAGGTTTCCTTCGTTAATTAAATCGCCAAGCGATAAACCCTGATTCTGATACTGCTTTGCAACTGATACGACAAAACGGAGGTTTGCTTTAGTAAGGTCTTCAAGCGCCCTTTGCGATCCTTTCTGGATCTCTTTAGCTAAGCGAACTTCATCATCAGGTGTGATAAGCTTCTCTTTACCAATTTCGTGAAGATAGCGATCTAATGATTCAGACTCGCGTGTAGAAATTCCTGAACTTTTAGCCACAATGGATATAATTTAGTTGATTTTACTACGATAGGATGTCTCAGCAAATGGGACACTCTTTACTTTTTTATTACGAACGTAAGCTTTAATTGTTGCTTAATCTATAGATTTTACACAATCAGGAAAGATACAGACTTTGCCAATTAACCGAAAGTGTTGAATCTCTTTACTAAACCTATAAAAACGACTCTCCTTTGATGTCTTCATCAATATCGAAATAGTCGAGTGCAGTGGCCGACACATCAGAAAATGTTTCGCGCGTGCCAAGATCTCTAACCTGCGATTTTTTCCTGTACGATAACAGCGGCACAAATTCCCGGGTATGGTCGGTGTGACTGTCTGCGGGATCGTTTCCGTGGTCTCCCGTTATAATCAGCAGATCATCACCCTCAAGTTTATCAACAATAGCCGGAATAGCCCTGTCCATTTCCTCAAGGCACTGCCCGTATCCTTTCGGATCCTGCCGATGGCCATAAACCTGGTCGGTATCTATAAGGTTTACAAACAAAAAACTGTTATCAATGCCTGCGCTTAGAAGGCTCAGAAGCTGAGAAATTCCTTCCGCATTGCTTTTTGTTTTGCGATACTGGGCAAACCCATTTCCAGCAAAAAGGTCCACCACTTTACCAACAGAATACGTTTTAATATCGTGATCCTGAAGTATCGTCAGCAGATTCGGTTCCGGCGGAATGGATGAAAAGTCTTTTCTCAGGTCAGTTAGTCTTTCAAACTGACCCGCCTCACCGCTGAAAGGCCTTGCAATTACCCGCCCAACTTCAAATTCATCTATCAGAACATTGTTCCTGGCGTAATCACACCACCTATACAGTTTTTCAGGATCGGTCACATCTTCGTGACAGGCTACCTGAAAAACGCTGTCAGCAGAAGTATACACAATTGGGAATCCCGTCTTCAGATGCTCTTCTCCATAATCGCGTATGACGTCCGTTCCCGAATATGGGGCGTTGCAAAGCAGGTTTCCGACTCCAACTCCGTCGCAAAACTTTTTGACTACTTTATCAGGAAACCCGTTCGGAAACGTGGGAAAGGGGAAATCGAGATGAATTCCCGCCAGCTCCCAGTGCCCTGTAGTGGAATCTTTACCTGCAGAAACCTCCCGCATTTTCCCCCATGATGAAACCGGATTTTTGACCGGGGACACTGAAGCGAGTGGTTTGATGTTTCCCAGACCAAATGATTGCAGGTTCGGGAGTTTACACCCCGTAATTTCGCTAACGTGACCCAGCGTATCTGCTTCATCATCGCCGTAAATTCCTGCGTCTTCCTGCGCTCCGATGCCAAGACCGTCAATCACTAACAGTATAACTCTTCTCATACTCCATGCCTTTTTAACCTGTTGCGTTTAATACTCCTTTCAAAGCTTCTTTAGCCTTTCTGACGATTGTATGAATATCATGCTCTGCGGGATTTACCCTTGCATAGCCCTGTTTGATCCCAAGTCGAATCCGTTTCCCGTCTGACAGTTCAATTGGCTCTTCGAACCTTCTGGCAACAGCATCCATCCACCGGTCGTGCTCCTCTTTATTTTTACAAAACAGAAGACAGGTAAATACATAATCGCTGTTAAAGCCAATGTAGCCCTTAAAACCAAAAAGAGATGGGTTTAGAATTGTAACAAGCGTGCGCTGAATTCTGTTTAGCTCTTCGAGCCTCTGCTTTGAACGCAATGATTGTAAGTCATCAATGGTAATCATCCCGAACCAAAGCCCGTGTTCCGTGTTGTCTGTTCGTTCAATCTCTTTCGAGAGCGTCGTCTCCCAAATGTCGGGAATAAAATTACCGTGCTCTCCCGTAAAGAGATCTTTATCTACCGGAAGCTTGCCGAGGTTTACCCGGATCGATAAGACAGCCACGCGAACCAGATTGATAAGCTGATGTTTTGTTGATTCTTTAAACGTAAGTGGATTTTTATCATAGGCCAGAACAACTCCGTGGCGTCTGCCATTTATTAGCATGGGAATTGCCATTGTAGCGCCATCTGTATTTTTCTCGTCAGCCGATACCCGTTTAGGATTCTGATTGAAATGAATCGAAAACTGAGGCTCCCCTTTTTGCAAAGCGTCATACGCCATCGACTTCTCCTCCATCATCAGCCCCGGCAGCAGAGATGTTGCTGATGATTTTGCATTCAAAACTGTCGTCCAAACCCCCATTCCGCGCAGAATTACCGTAACCCCGCCATCAGGCAGAACCTTCTGCATCTCCTCCGCCATTTTGTTCAGTATATCAGCTTTGTGGTCTTTTGGGGAAATAACTGCCAGTGATTCTTCATAACGCGTCCATACCTTTTCGCTGTTATAGTGATCTGTAAGCTCCAGGTATGTATTCAATACATTAACCAGCGCGTTACGATACGCAGAAATGGATCGTTCATAATTCTGCAGTGAAACCTTAGTCTCTGTCTCTAAAACCGTTATTGCAACCGTTTCTCCATTATTTCGAAAGGGAATGAGAAGAAGGTGCCTCACCTGTACAAAATCATAATAGTGGCCCAGATCATCCTTTTCTACATCCACCCCTGTTTCTAGCTGAGTTATCGACTCCAAATCGATAAAGGGATTTAGAAAGTGCTGATTAAAGTTAACCCTGTCCCTGAACATCACGTTGGGAAGCGTTGTGGAATTTGTTTCAAGCACGAACTGTTTTCTCGCCCTGTTTACCCAGAAGAGATACGCTGTTTGAGACTGCGTAGCTTCCCTTAGTAAATGAACCACATCCTCTATAATCTGCTTAAACTCAACAAGTGATTTTTCTTCGCGCTTCATCAGTAGTTATTGCCTGATCCATGTTATTTAATTTCTGCTGCAAGCTCTTCAGCCTGTTCTATCATCTGTTCGAACAGTGCCAAGCCCTGCCCCCAGAACTCCGTGTCCCTGATATCGATACCAAGTTTTTCAACCAGGTTGTGCGGCCAGTCTGACCCGCCCGCTTCCAGCATTTCAATGTAGCGCTCTTCAAAGCCTTCCTGGCCATTTTTGTACGCGTTATACAGTGCCAGAACGAGCAACTCGCCAAAAGCATACGCATATACATAGCCCGGCGTGTGTAAAAAGTGCGGAATATAGCACCACCATAGCCTGTACTCATCAGTTATTTGCACAGATTCGCCATAAAGTGCTTTCTGAGTTTCATACCAGTGGGCAGAAAACTCATCGGTTGTCTGCTCACCCTCATTTCTGCGTGCTGTATGAATTTTATCCTCAAAACGGTTCATTGAAATCTGGCGAAACACCGTTGCGATTGTATCATCAATCTTACTGACCAATAGTGCAAGCTTCTCCTCCGGATCACTCAGTGAGTTCATCAGCCTGTTAAACACAAGCATCTCCCCAAAAACTGACGCCGTCTCCGCAGTTGTAAGCGGAGTGGATGACTGCAATTCGCCCTGTTTTCTTGAGAGATATTGATGGACACCGTGCCCTAGTTCATGAGCCAGTGTTTGCACATCTCGCAGCTGACCGTCGTAATTCATAAAAACATAAGGGTGAACCGAAGTTACTGTACTTGCAGAGTAAGCCCCACCCCTTTTTCCGGGCTTAATGGATGCGTCTATCCACCGTTTATCGAAAAATTCAGATGCAATCCGCTTCATTTCAGGATGAAAATCGCCATACGCCTCTAAAACATTCTCTTTTGCCTGATCCCATTTGATCTGTTTACGGTTTTTCATGAGAGGCGCGTAACGATCATAATCATATAGTTTATCGTAACCAAGAAGCGTTCTCTTAAGCTTATAATACCTCTGCACAAGATCATATTTCCCTGTTACCGTTTCTACCAGGCTATCTACAGTAGATTGATCTATTTCGTTTGCAAGATTTCGAGATGAAATCCAGCTATCGTAGCCGCGTAGTTTATCATTTGTCTGTTTATCTGCTAGAATGGTATTAAACACGAATGTGAGCGTGCGGGAGTGATCTTTAAAGGTTCTTGTAAGCGATTCATGTGCTCGTTTTCGAAGTTCCCGATCGGGACTGTGCAGTTTACTGAGCACCTGCTGTTCTGTTAAAGATTCTCCGTCGAGCTCAAACCGGGCCGCCCCCAGGGTCTCATCAAAATACCTGTTCCAGGCCGAACGCGATGTTACCGACTTTGCACTCATCACTTTCTCAGCTTCCTCACTCAGCGTGTGCTCTTTATACCTTCTTGAGGTCTCCAGGTAGTGCTTCCAGTGGCTGACTTCATTGGAGTGAATGATCAACCCAGCTTTCTCATCATTCATTTTCAGCCATTCTACGTCAAAGAAAACAAGTTTTTGACTTATTTCAGATCCCAGTTCCCGTGCTTCCTGTAACAACTTTCCAAGCGAAGCATCCTCCGTATTGGTAGACCATATGAGCTGAGCATAGGATCCGATTTTACCGGCAAGCCGGACAATCTCCTCGTACTCTTCAAGTGCGTTTGCAAATTGCCCCGGTGTCAGTTCTGCTACATTTCCTTTGTACGTTTCCGAAAATTGATTCGCCAATATACGAAGAGCAGACTTATCTGCTTGTAGTGCGTTATCTCCCGGAGAGTTGTAAAGATCAGACAGATCCCAGTTAATCTCTTCTGCACCGGTTTTTTCAGCTTTTTTATCTTTATACATTCAGGTCTGATTGTGAAATTCTTTTTTTTATTTTCAACTGAATATAACCATTCGCAGAGAGGCATTAAATCTAAGTTTGATAAAAGATTCATCTTCATACAGAGCCGTGAATTGAGTCGGTTTTTTAATATATAATGGTTAATTTAGGAATCGCTTTCTTTGATCGAAATCCGCTATTAAATCAAGTTATTAGCAGATTAAACATACAACAGAGGAAGCATGCCACAGACTGTTAGATCGATAATACCATAACCCACATAGATTCAATTATTTTGAAATCCTTAGAAGCTGTATTTGGCCCAAATTCTGCACTCGTTGAGGAACTATACAATCAATACCAGGAAGATCCCGGACAGGTGCCCGATCACTGGAGAACATATTTTGATGAACTGAACGGCGGTACTGCAGCGCCTGCTAAAAAGAAAGAGAGTAAAAGAGAGCAGCCAAGGGCCAGGCAGGAGCAGCCGGCGGCAAAAACAAAAGAAACACCGGAAAAAGATAAAAAGAAAGCTGCAGAGCCATCCCTTCCTGAAGGCGCCGAGATGCACAAGATTAAGGGTGTAGCCTCCAAAATTGTCGAGAACATGGACGAGAGCATTAAAGTGCCTACAGCGACCTCGCTGCGTGTTCTGCCGATGAAGATGCTCACCGAAGATCGGACCATTATCAACCGGCATCTGTTGCAAAGTGGACAGCCAAAAGCTTCCTTTACTCATTTTATTGCCTGGGCCGTTATTCAGGCTCTGAAAGATTTTCCTTCACTAAACGCATACTACACGCAAAAAGAGGGTAGCCACTTCCGGGTGGAGCCTGGCCAGGTAAATCTTGGAATTGCTGTTGACCTGAAGTCGAAAGATGGCTCCAGAAATCTTGTTGTGCCCAATATTAAGGGTGTAGACAAAATGAACTTTAAAGAGTTCCTCTACGCTTATGCAGAGCTCATTGACAAAGCCAGGAACGGCAAGCTTGAGATTAAAGATTTTCAAAATACTACGATAAGTGTCACAAACCCCGGAACGATTGGCACTGTTTCTTCTGTGCCGCGATTGATGCAAAATCAGGGTGCCATTATTGCAACCGGAGCTATAAACTATCCGGCTGAGTTTCAGTCGATGGCACAAGATGTACTTAACCAGCTGGGCGTCAGCAAAGTGATGTCTATCACCTGCACCTACGATCACAGGATTATACAGGGAGCTGAATCGGGTTCATTTCTGCAAAAAATACATCAGCTTCTGAACGGTGAAGAGACCTTTTTTGAAACCATATTCAAAGACCTTCACATCCCATACGAGCCGCTTCCATTTGGTGACGACAAGTACCAGGGACAGCTTAGTGGAGGGACCAATACGCTTGAACACGATCGAAGAGCTATTGCAGTATGGCGCTTGATCAATATGTATAGAATGCGTGGGCACGTTCTGGCTGACCTCGATCCGCTTGAGGCCACTCCGGGTCATGGCCCTGAACTGGACCTGGAATATTACGGACTCTCTCTCTGGGACCTGGATCGCGAATTCTATTGTGGAGGTCTTGGCGGTTTTAAAAGTGCTAAACTGCGCGACATCATTAAATTACTCAGAGATACCTATTGCGGTAAAATTGGGGCAGAATATATGCACCTCCTCGATTTAGATGAACGCAAGTGGCTTCGAAAGCAGATGGAATCCACAACGAACACCCCGAATCTCAGTAAAGATGACAAGGAAAATATACTGCACAAACTGAATCAGGCAATGGCATTTGAGCAGTTTCTTCACAAGAAATATATCGGTCACAAACGATTTTCACTCGAAGGAGCCGAAACTCTTATCCCAATGATGCATTTTCTGATGGAGAGAGCCGGAGAAAATGACATTGAAAAGTTTTTCCTGGGAATGGCCCACAGAGGAAGGCTTAATATTCTCGTCAATATTTTAAATAAACCTTACAGTAAGGTTTTTGCCGACTTCGAAGGAAATATCGATCCAAGTACCATTCAGGGTTCCGGAGACGTTAAATATCATCTCGGTACAAAAGGAACGTTCAACACAGAAGATGGCAAAAAGATAGAGCTGGAGCTGCTGCCAAACCCAAGTCACCTCGAGGCGGTGAATCCCGTTGTTGAAGGCGCCACAAGGGCGTTGCAGGACATGAAAAAAGATGTGGAAAAACCATCGAAAAATATCGCCCCGATCCTGATTCACGGCGATGCAGCTTTTGCCGGGCAGGGGGTTGTTGCCGAAACATTAAATATGTCGCAGCTACGCGGATATGAAACCGGTGGCACGATCCATGTGATTATTAACAACCAGATTGGATTTACCACACTGCCAAGTGACGCACGTTCAACCGAATATGCGTCAGATATTGCAAAAATAATTCTGGCCCCCATCTTCCATGTAAATGGCGATAATCCTGAATCCGCCGTCCATTCCATTAAAATGGCCCTTGATTACAGACAGAAGTTTGGAAAAGATGTAATCATTGATCTGATTTGTTACAGAAAACACGGTCATAACGAAGGTGATGAGCCCGCATTTACACAGCCCGGATTATATGAAGAGATCGAAAATCATGATAATGTTCGGGACATATACGTGAAAGAACTCCTCAGAAAAGGAGACTTCACTGAAGACGAGATGCAGGAAATTTTCGATGAATTTGAAGATCTGCTCCAAAAAGCGTTCGAAGATGCGAAAAGTTCACCGACACTAGAAGTAACCGATAAAATGCTCGATCGCCCTGAAACCGGACAGAAAGAGTGGGAAGATTACCCAGACACCACCTATCCGGTCGATAAACTGAAAGAGATTGCCGTAAAACTAAACACAGTTCCTACAAATTTTGATGCCAACCCAAAACTGCTCCGTCAGCTTGCCAAAAGAGCAGAAGCAGCCGAAAAGAATGAAAGAAAAATTGACTGGGGCTTTACAGAAGCACTCGCCTTTGGTTCACTGCTGCAAAGTGGCACCCCAATCCGACTCACCGGGCAGGACGTTGAAAGAGGTACATTTAGCCACAGACACGTTGTGCTGCATGGTACAAAAACGCAGCAACGATTTGTGCCACTAAACAATCTCACGCATGACCAAGCCAGATTTTACCCTTATAACAGCCTATTGAGCGAATTTGCAGCATTGGGTTACGAATTTGGTTATAGCGCTAGCAACCCTAAAGCTCTTGTCATTTGGGAAGCCCAATTTGGTGACTTTGTAAACGGTGCCCAGGTAATTATAGACCAGTTCATCTCTGCTTCTGAAGCCAAATGGGGGCAGCATTCATCACTTGTAATGACTCTTCCGCACGGATATGAGGGTCAGGGACCGGAACACTCTTCTGCAAGGCTTGAGCGTTTTCTGCAGCTCTGTGCTGAAGACAACATGCAGGTATGCAATTTTACTAATCCGGCGCAGTACTATCACGCTCTCCGTAAACAAGTATTACAGAACAAGCGTAAGCCTATGATCATTATGTCGCCAAAAAGCCTTCTTCGTCATCCAAAGGCGGTGTGCAATGTTGAGGAGCTTGGCAATGGATCATTCCATCCTTTTATCGATGACGAAAGAACCGATAAAAAAGAAATAGAACGCCTTATCATCTGTTCCGGCAAAGTATACTACGATATTTTGAAGGAACTTGAAGAATCTGATAAAAAGATAGCTGTTGCCCGTCTGGAACAATTTTACCCCTTCCCAAATAAAGATATCACAAAAGCGCTGTCTTCTTATGAAAACACGAAACAGATTATCTGGTGCCAGGAAGAACCGAAGAATATGGGTGGCTGGTCTTTTGTAGCCCCTCGCCTGCAATCTTTACTTTCTGATTCGCAAACACTGAGTTACGCAGGGCGGCTGGCATCTGCTTCGCCCGCTGCAGGTCAGAAGAAAATTCACGAGGCAGAACAGCTTAAACTCATCGAAACTGCAATCGGTCGATAAGAATCAAAAAAAAAGCTGCGCCTGATTATCCAAGCGCAGCTTTTTTTCACCAAACAAATGGGTAGAAAATTACATACTAATTATCTCATTCCATTTGGAACGCCTTTACATATTCTGCTCACAGCATCATGGCTGTGCAGGCTTTCGAGGTGAGCACATCGCACTACGAAATCTTTAATTGCTTCGTCATCATTCAGCTGATCATATAGTAAACGTGCTGCATCTTCCACAAATTTCTGATAAGCGCCATTCATCTCTGCAAACGCCTGCTCGTCTTCTCTTTTTACCATTACCTGCGTTTCGGTATGGAGTGCATCGCGGCTAAGTTCAACTAACTGATCAACAAATATATCGTCGTTCAGTTCAACAGAAATAGATGCAACGCTTCGCTGACTGTGCGGTATAGTGGCTACATCACGTTCTTCCCTGGCGTGCTCAGCAAGCTCATATGAGCACGGGCATGCGCTGCTGTACACAAAGTCGAGATGCATATATTTACTGAAACGTCCATACTCATCTAGTTTTCCTTCAAAGGATACATCATAATATTGATATCCTTCAAGCCCGGAGCGTAAGCTCTTTTTTATCATCGGGTAGCTAAAGCGGAGCTTTAGAAAGGCTGTTTGGCTTTCCAGATCCTCTTTGTAGGCATTAAGAAGCTGTTCAAGTTTACCGGGATGAAAAATCTCTTCTTTAAAATCGTAAAAAGTCCGCATAATGCGGCTCATATTAATTCCTTTCTTACCGGCATCGAGCCCAACATAACCATCAACGGACGTTTCCAGGGTCAATAAATCACCTGAAGGGGTTGGATACCTCAGCGGTAGTTTGAAATTGGAAATACCGACCTGCTGTATTGGTACGTTTGCACCTTCAATAAGTGAGGCTGGCCCGTTCTGAAGATCGGGCAGACTAGCTTTATATTGATCGGTTACGGTAAAAGTGGGGTCGTAGAATCGTTTTAATTGTGTAGTAATCATGCGTCTGTAGGTAATAGCACTTTTAAATGCGAGGGTTAGGACAATATTCCGCAATGTTTCGCTCGGTCTCAAACAGCTTTACTGAGTAGAGCTTTGACGGGCCGTAGGCTTTTGTGTGAATATCGTCTTCAAGTTCCTGGAAAAATGCTTTAACCAAATTCTCTGATGTTGGGATTATTCCTTCTAAGAAAGGAACTTCCAGATTCAAATTCTTATGGTCACACTTGTCCAATATGTTTATTTGGATGATACGTTTTAACTCTCCAAGATCGATTACATATCCTGTTTCGGGGTCGGGCTCACCGGCCACCGTCACTTCCATTACGTAGTTATGCCCGTGCCAGTTTGGATTATTACATTTGCCAAACATGTCTTTATTCCACTCGTCCGATTTATTAGGATTGTGGAGTCTGTGAGCAGCGTTAAAATGGGATTTTCTTGTTACGTAGATCAATATCTTTGCTTTGGTTCGTATCGACCTTTAGAACGCAGAGTATTGAAGGTGGGTTCCCGATTTATCAAAAAATGTTCAGGCATAAAAAAGACCCCGGTTCACCGGTTCCTTTTTTTGATAAGCTCATCTCCATAGAGATGAAGTTTGAACCTAAACTACCCAATATATTTTAAGCCAGTATATTGTTTCTGTTAGGAAAACATTATGAATATTTTCGCTAACTATGTCTCTGCCTTTTAAAAACCGCATAAACATATCAAGTTGAGTACCCGCCCTAGTACATAAATATGATAGGATAATCGCGATTTTTAATCCGTTTTATAAACCACTTTAGTATGATTGAAATTTGCGGCACATTCTATTTAACCAAAAAAAGGCTGAACCTTTTACGGTACAGCCTTTCTTTAATTCTATGACTCTATTTCTTTAAACGTCTTCTTGCGACTCTTCCTTCTTTTTTTTCTTTTTTGTGTCAGCGGCAGGCTTAACATCCACACTGCTACCTGCTTCTTCTTTTTCTTCTTTATGATCATCAGGAATCAAATTGAGCTGGGTTGAATCGCTCTTTTTCTCCTTCTTTTTTTCTGAATCCTCTTTGGAAGAAGAACCGTTCGTGGCAGCTTTTTTCGATGATTCGCTTCTTTCAAAAATTCCTTCAGGGTAATTTCCACTCGGCCTGTCGCCGAGAAGATCCCTGATATCGTGGTGATTAATCACTTCTTTCTCAAGAAGCGTCTCTGCCATTTTCTCAAGCTTATCACGGTGCTCTTTCAACAGTTCTAACGTGCGCTTATAATTCACCTTAATAATATCCTGAATGGCCTGATCAATTCTCTGGGCCGTTTTCTCAGAGTATTTTTTATTAAAACCGTAGCTGTTATTCGGATTATTTGAATCTTTCAGAGACAGATATCCAAGCTCTTCACTCATGCCATATTCCGCAACCATTGCAAATGCCATTGTAGTGATGCGTTCGAGGTCGTTTTGAGCACCGGTAGATATTTTACCGAAAATGATCTCTTCGGCTACCCGCCCTCCAAGAAGCGCACAAATTTTGTCATTCAGCTCCTCCGTTGTCATCAGGAAGCGATCTTCCAGCGGTGTTTGAAGAGTGTATCCAAGTGCTGCCAAACCTCTCGGCACAATACTAACTTTCAGTACGGTATCCGTATGCTCAAGATACCAGCCCACTATAGCGTGGCCCGCTTCGTGATAGGCCACAATTTTGCGTTCATTGGGGTTGATCAATTTGTTTTTCTTCTCCAGTCCGGCCACTACGCGCTCAATCGCATCCTGGAAGTCGATCATCTCAACCGATTTCTTATCTCTTCTGGCAGCCATAAGTGCCGCTTCATTACAGAGATTTGCCAGTTCAGCACCGGCAAAGCCGGGAGTCTGAGAAGCAAGAACTTTTAAATCAATATCATCGGAGAGTTTTAATTTTTTCACGTGAACATCTAGTACCTGCATTCGCCCTTTCAAGTCAGGCTTGTCGATCAAAATCTGACGGTCAAAACGTCCGGGACGCAGAAGAGCAGAGTCAAGTACATCAGGCCTGTTTGTTGCGGCCATAATGATAACTCCGTTATCTGAGTTGAAGCCGTCCATCTCACTCAGAAGCTGGTTCAGCGTATTTTCACGCTCATCGTTAGAGTTCATCTGCATGCCGCTTCCCCTCGATCGTCCTATCGAGTCGATTTCATCAATAAAAACGATGCAAGGTGCTTTCTCCTTCGCCTGCTTAAACAAGTCGCGAACTCGTGCAGCTCCCACTCCTACGAACATTTCAACAAAATCTGATCCACTTAACGAGAAAAATGGAACATCTGCTTCCCCGGCAGTTGCTTTAGCAAGCAGTGTTTTTCCGGTTCCGGGAGGTCCCACAAGAAGAACACCTTTCGGCAGACTGCCGCCCAGGGTGGTAAATTTTTGGGGATTACTGAGGAATTCTACAACCTCTTCTACTTCAGCTTTAGCTTCCTCAAGGCCTGCAACATCCTGAAAAGACACTTTACTTTCAGTCTGTTTATCGTAAAGTGATGCTTTATTTTTTCCAATATTAAGAACCTGCTGCCCGGGGTTCATCCTTTTAAAGATGAATATCCAGAATGCAATAATCAGAGCGATTGGGATGAGCCAGATGAATATACCGCTCCACCAATTCTCTTCAACGCGAACATCGTATACAACGTTGTACTCATCAAACATAGCCCTGACCTCATCACCCTCAAGCATAGTAGTTGAGAATTTTGGACCGGATGTATCGGTGGTTCGCCAGCGACTCTCTTCCTGTTCGGGTCTTTCCGCTATTCCCTCTTCGATAGCTTTTTCGCTATACTCACCCTCAATTTCAGTATTGTTGACAATCAGAATTTCTTTAACATATCCTTCCTGAACGTACTCCAGAAATTCGCTGTATTTAATACGCTCTGAGCTGTCACTTGGGGCAACTAGAAAATTAAAACCGATGAGAACGAGAAAAAGGACTACATATATCCAAATTGGAAATCTGGGGCCTTTCTTTTTTTCGTTTTTATTTGAACCGGTTTTAGAGGAGTTCTTTTTTGTTTCTTTTTTAGTCATTTAGCTAATTTGAATATCTTTGCAACCCCAAATATAGTGTTTTTTCTGCAGAACTATGCAATTGAGAAGGGATCAAACTGATTTTTTACAGTAAAAGTATAATATCGAGTATGCCTTAATTAAGTGCCTTTAAACATCAAAGGAACGCTAGAACAAAATATTTTACGCAATATACATATGTTGATATTGCACTCTTAGGTAATAACGTCTTTCAGAGTCAATTATGTTTCAAATAAATTTACTTTTATTGTGCTCTCTTCTCCAGTGTTTATGATCAACTGTTTTTCTTTCGAGACAATCCTGCCAATGACAGAAAAATCTTCAAAATCTGCCTTCAATTTCTCCACATCTTCTTCGTGAAGAGTAAAGAGCATTTCGTAGTCTTCTCCACCGTAAAATGCATATTTATCTACGTCTTCCTGCATTTCGTCTGCTACATTCCGAACTTCAAAAGAGATGGGGATAGCCGGTGAATATATCTCAATACCTTTATTAGAGCTTTTCCCTATTTTTTGGAGATCATTTATTACACCACCTGTTACATCGGTCATACTTGTAGGGTGGACGCCCGCTTTTTTAAAACCCTCAAGCAGATCTTGTCGCGCTTCGGGTACTAGTTGTCTCTGAACGACATACTCATATTTTTCAAGATCAGGCTGGAAGTGGCTACTGCCACTCTCTTTCCAGGCTCTTTTTTCTCTTAGCAAAATTCTTAAACCAGCGATTGCAGCGCCGAGTTCTCCCGTAACACAAACAATTTCATCTTCCGCAGCGCCGGACCGTTTAACCAACGATTTTTCATCTACCAGACCTGTAGCAGTAACTGATATCACTAATATCTGGTGTGAAGCCGTTGCTTCACCACCGGTTACCTGTACTCCATAATCTTTACAAGCTGCATCCACTCCATCATAGAGCTGCTCCATCATCTGCACTGAGTACCGATTGGGTACGGCAAGGTTGATATGAAGGTTTTTTGGCTGACCGTTCATCGCATAAATTTCACTGACGGCAGCGGTAACTGTTTTATATCCTAGATGCCTGAATGGTGTATAGGTGAGGTCAAAGTGGACACCCTCCAAAAAAATGCGGGACGAAGTACAAACATGCTTTCCGCTTCCGGAGTCAATTACAGATGAATCATCCCCTAAGCCAACGACGGTTTCATTAACAGTGGTACCGCTATAAGTGGTTAGTTTTTCAATGAATTTTGTAAATCCAATCTCTTGTATCGTTTTAAAATCGTCTTTTTTTTTCATAAACCGATGTTAGAATAAAAAAAGGCATATACACAAAGTGTAGACGCCTTTTTATATCTGTTAAAATTTTATGGCCTGTGTAAATACTCAGACCGCTCACTGTTCGGATCAAATCTCCCGAAGAGTTGAGTAGTTTATGCGGAGTGTTTGAGCATGCCTCAGTTCTTGTTGAACATCGGTAATGATGCCAAATTCAGAATCTGCGTCAACCCGAAGTGAGACAATAAGCCTAGGTTCATCCATCAATTTATCGTACATGATGTTTCTGATGGAGCCCATGTCGTCAATAAGTGTATCATCGATCTGAACACGGGTTTCACCTAAATTACCTCCGCCCAATCTTTCAGGACCTACGTATATGTAGCTGACCAGCCTCTTCTGTTCTATCTTTTCGATATTTTCGGCATGAGTATACTGAATTTGTACCTGGAGCTCAACTTCTCTGAGCACGGTAGTAACCATGAAGAAAATGAGCAGCATAAATACAACATCCGGCATAGCGGAAGTGGGTACTCCCTGCTTTGTTTTAGCCTGTTTCTTTTTAAATCTGCCCATAGGTTACCCCTCGTCCGGTTCTGCGATTGAAATTCGTTTAGGATACATATCCTTTATCTCTTCCTGCTGTACGCTATCGCTTTCGAGAGCTGAATATGGAACACCAAACCTGTCTTGTGAAGCGGTGTTACGCAATTCAGCGTACGCCCCCATCACTTCATCGAGCATGTCGATGTATACATTATATGGTGTTCTTCTATCCGTTTTAATCGAAACGATTGCGTCATCAGGTGATTCAGACAGATCAGGATCGTTGTTGGGATTATCAACAAAATCGATGATTCTTTGCCGAACTTCTGAGATGGCTGCAGGCTGTTCATCCAGCAGAACCATTCCCTGCGCGTTTACGAGAATATTTAAAAGATTACGTTCTCGCACCGGAGGCGGTTCAATATCATCCGGAATCGGTGGCAATACCAACCCGATACCGGCATCAACATCAATGGTTGTTACCACAAGAAAGAATATCAGCAAAAGGAATGCGATATCTGCAAGTGATGAACCATTGATTTCCGGTTCTTCTCTACGTTGTTGTTTATCAAGCATTTCTTAAAGATTAAATGTTCTTTTTGTGCTTGAGATCACAATGGCTAATGCCATCAGTGACATCATAACGACCAGCGTAAGCATGGCGGCCGTATCGACTCCGCCCATAATTGCATATGAGATTCCAAAAATGATCAGCGGCACAATCATGACGCTCACCTTCTTTATATTTGCCCTGCCTTGTGAGACGTTCCGGATTCCTGCGGCAAGTGCCAGCAGGACTCCAATAACGATCAATCCCAATCCAAGTCCAATTGCTATTGTTTCAACCATAAGATTTACCCCTTTGGTTTTTAATTGAGATTTCGGTTACGCTTCGTCGTCTTCGCTGCTCTGCTCGTCAGGTACAATTTTCTTTCCTTCTTTCATAAGAATGATTGAATCGATCAGAGTAATGGAGCTTTCTTCCATATCGGCAATGATTCGATCAATTTTGGAAACACAGTAATTGTAACCCACCTGCAGTATAATACCGGCAAGAAGGCCAGCAGCAGTTGTCAAAAGGGCAATCTTAATACCGCGGGCAACCAAACTTGGAGAGATATCGGCCGCTGCTTCAATAGCATCGAATGCCTCGATCATACCCACAACTGTTCCAAGGAACCCAAGGAGCGGGGCGATAGCAATAAATAGTGCCAGCCAAACTAGACCTCTTTCCAGGAAGCTCATCTCAATAGAGCCATATGTAGTAATTGCCTTTTCGGCGGCTTCAACCCCCTCATCGGCTCGCATCAGGCCTGCCTGAAATACAGAAGCAATTGGGCCTCTTGTCTGGGCGCAAAGTTCCTGTGCTGCTGGTATTCCGCCATCCTGCAGGGCTTGCTGAACATCGAGAATGAATTTTCTTGTGTTAATATCAGCAAGATTGAGTGTAATAACTCTTTCGAGAAAAATTGCAAGGCCCAAAATAAGAGCGATCAGCACGGGCCACATCCACTCCTCACCTTCGTTAAATTTTTCTACTAAGACGTTGAAGAAGCCAGCATCAGATCCTGCCTGTAGGAAAAAATATCCGAGATCCGCTCCCATTTGAAGAACAGACTGAGCTAAAAGTGAAGTCATAAGGTTACTCCGCGTTATGTTTTGGTTTTGGGCTTAATTTAAAGCAAAATGATAGATCATTTGAAACTAAATGTCAAAGCGTTGTACGGGATTTAACATTATTAGTATAATCGTATCACTTGCAAAGCAATTATTTCTATTTTGGTTGGTTACTTACTGCAGATATGAGCTGTCAAAAAAAAGATAAACTAGTTTATTGATTGTCTTTAATCAGAAATCCTAAGATATTTTATGTGTTTTAAACACCCCATATTTACTCAACGTGCTGAGCATCAGCGAGAAACTTAAACCTTTGCTTTAATATATTAGAAGACAGCACTAACTACCAAACGTAATGTTTGAATTATTTGATTTTCCGAAGTTGTTCTTCCATTGTACTGAAGAGAAAGCCTGACAAGTGACGTTGCCCTGTAATCGCTGTTCAGACTCCACACCAAATTTGTACCTCTTCCAACCCCTTCCGTCAGTTCAAATTCTGCCTGTCCTGCCGCCTGACCCTCAATTTCAGTATGGCGTAATTGTAGCCGCAGCCTATTTTGAAGACGATTAAAAAGAAAAAGCTGGGTTCTGTTCTCTAAGGATATAGTCCGTGCAGTGGCGTTACCCGAGGCCGCTTCATTCTGTTTTTTCCCATACAATGTTCGTATTTCAGTCTGTGCAGACCGATTCAAAAACAAGCTAAAACCGGGCTCTGCCTCAAACCCCGTAATGTTAAAATTTCTCGAACTGAATTGGCTGTTTGTGTTTTCCCGTTTTATTTGACGAAAAACTGAGAGCAGCCGCACCGGCTGCGAGACCTGTAATTCACCCTCAAAGAGCAGGTCTCTGTTCACAGCAGTTTGCACACCGGCCGATCTCTGAAACAGACTGCGTGATCCGTTGAAAGATAAAGAGAACTCAGCATTACGCTCTTCACTGCGCCAGCTTAAACGCTGCCTTATAATTTGTTGACCGCTCACACTGTTCTCTTCATCCCTGAGTACTGACCTGTTCAGAAAATAGACTTTGCTAAGGTTCTCCTCACGGCTTGTCTCCCGTATTTCAAATAGAGAATTCAGTGCGAGATATTTAAAATTACTATTCTCTGTTCCCCGCACCTGCATCCATAATTCGCCAAGCTGAATTTCGTTGCGTGCCCTAAGTGTGACATCTATGACCGGCAAAAGTTCGTCTGACGGTACAAATTGGCGAATAAATGTTCCCTCGTTCGGTGTGACTTCAGGAAAAAACTCATCAATCTGTTGTATTCCGTCACCGTTCAAATCGATCCAAACATACTGTCCGAGCTCTGGCCCAACCTCTATATACGTCTCTTGAAGCAGAGCCCGCCTCTCTGTATTTGCCTCGTAAAGCAGCTCACCGTCTAGAAAGTCGTTTAAAAGCGAGTAGTTCGTTGCTGACTTCAGCAAAACACCCCTGCTGCCTGAGCCGGCGCTCTCCTGCAGAAACTCTTCTTCTATCTCTTTCTGGCGAAACTGAATGCTATTTGCAGTCCTGAAGCGACCCGATGGCCTGTATTCAAACCGAAACCTTTGAGAGCGGCTTATCGATTCGTTCCGCAACTCATTCTCCATGGGACGCTTATTTTTTCGATACCCAACTCCTCCTTCTATTGCAACTGTTGATGTAGTGAGCCTTATTCCGGGGTTTACATCGTAAAACTGTACCGATTCAAAAAGCAGGCTGTCTGCCATCGATCTCTGGTCTCTCAATTCAGCCTCCCAGTTAATAAAAGGGGTTATATCAAAGCCAGATCCCTCAAATGAGTTATTAATTGAGCCGCGATTTCTAAACCAGTCTCCCTTCTGAGACAAAAGTTCATCAGTGCTCTCCACGTAAGTTGTTCTGGAAAATATTGACGGCAACCCGGGCTCAGCAAGTTCTATTTCAGCTTCTGCCCTGCGCCCTTCGAACTGATTTCGCTCCAGTCTGCCGGCACTAAGTTTAAAATATGAGTCTGACACTCCTGATAGCTCCGCATAAACTGCCGTTTCGCTCTCTTCCTCGTTCTCATTTAGACGGTGCAAATTCCATCTTCTGTCGAACTCAATCACCCTGGGGTGGTCGAAAAACTCGAATTCTTCTCCGATATAGGTCTGCTCGGCGCCCGCACGGAGGCGGCCAAACCGGGTATCAAGGTCTGATAAAATCAGTTCACCATTTAGTGCATGCCCAATATTGTTACCGCCATTCACTTCCGAAAAACGGTTTCGATCGAGCTCACTCACTGCCCATTCTCCTCTTACAGAAACGTTATTACTAATTCTAAACTCTGATTGCAGCGCCAGCATCTGGTGGTTACGGGGCGGCTGGAGCCTTATGATCGGCTCATAGCGACCCTGCTGCGGCCCCACCCACTCATACAATATTCCATTAACTGCTCCCCCCACTCTGCGGTACGACCCGTTTCCCTCTCCCACATTGGTAAACCGAACTCTGAAAACGCCGCGCGGATCTCCCGGTATGTTTTGAAAAATCTCAAACTCTTCTCCATTCACTGTGGTATCGACTTTAGCATACAGCAAGAATCCTGCATCATCGCGAAACCCTACTGAGTCGGCACCACTTACAAACAACTCCTCCACATCGTCACCCAGGTTGCGCAGCCTTTCAATATCATCATCAGAAAGGTTCAGCTGAGTTGCCGGATTTTTGTTGTCGGCCTCCCGGATATAAGATGCACCGACACTCAGCCGGCCGCTGAGCAGATTTTCTTCTTCGCCCTTCGCAGTAAAAAGAGTTCGTGTAAAATTCTGAGTGATATACTGAAACTCCACCACGATTCGGGTTTCATCCGTCACAACCAGATTGTTAGTAAACGTAATTTCACCCAGTCCATAATCGATGATATACTCATTTTCGCCTCCCCTGTTTACCTGAACACCATCAACATAGACGGTTTCCGAACCGGCAATAACGATGATGAACGGTTCATTTTCAGCGCCGGAAAGCCGGTAAGGCCCCTGAACGCCTTCACTTCCACTGAAGCGCTGCGTTCTGAACTGTCCTCTTGTAACGGACGCGCCTGCACCAAACTCACCAACCGGCGTTACCCCCGATCCCACGGCTCCCTGCACTCTTCTGTTGATCCTTGCAAACCTGCTTTGGTCGTACCGAATATCAACATCACCGAGCTCAAGCTCTCCATCGGGTGCCATCAGCTGGATATATACCCGGTCGAATTCCCTTATGTTTTGAGTTGTGCCATCAGGCTGAATGGGGGTTGATCTGTCGGTAAGAGAGGCAAGAATTGAAATATCGTCCGTAATATTCCCGCTCAGGTCGAGCCTGAGACCGCTATCGAGTGATAAATCCTGGCGATTACCCACGGTAAAGCCCCTCGTAAGACTTCCGCTCTGTGATAAATCAGAATCTCCAAACAAATCCTCAGATGTTCTGATCTGCCTTCTTATCGATTCCGAATCCGGTGTATCCTGATCTGCCGTGTCTGTGATCTCTTCAAACTCTCTGAGCCTCATAAACCGATCAAATTGCACGGGCGGTGGCGAATACTCCACACTAAGCACATTGTATTCTCCAAACAGCTCTGCTGGCAGTGAGATGGAAAGGATTCCGGTTTCGGTTTTAAAGCTCCACCAGTCTGGATCTATCGCAATCTGCTCCTGTGTTACTTCTATCGAATCTGCATCAATCAGGAAGCCTAAGAATAAAGCGGTGTCTGGAGCTGCCAGCTCTATAGTTAATAACTCTTTTCCAACAGTTTGAGAATGGACGGGTAATGAAGCCAGAAAAAGCAACAGAATCGTTAGAAAGGCCGGTTTTATGTAGCTTGCTGTCGAAATATGAGAATCTATTTAGTGCCGTAACCGCTTAGCCCGGGATTTTGCTACTGATACAGTATATACGTATCTGTAAACTCTAATCAAGAATTTATAGTATACAATGCTCGCTAAACCCACCGATGAAGCGCAACAAACGTTATGCTTTTTACTACTGAGTTCACATCATGTAGTATATTCGGCATTTATTCTCACGTATTCATAAGAAAGATCAGATCCCCAACCAACGGCTTCAGCATCTCCCTCGTTCAGCACAAGCGTAATGGTAACGGTTGATGTCTTCATCTCTTTTTTCACCTCGTCCCTGCTGTGATCGGTGGGCTGTCCCTTATCGAGAATTTGCACGGCTTTTCCAGAGCCGAAGTAAAGGTCAACTTTGTCCGGATCAAACGGTACACCAGCCCGGCCCGCTGCCGCAAAAATCCGTCCCCAGTTCGGATCTGTTCCAAAGATCGCTGTCTTCACAAGGTTGGAGTCTGAAATCGTTCGTATGATCTTCCTCGCACCCTCTTCGGTTTTTGAGCCTTCTACCCGGTATTCTACAAGTTTTGTGGAACCCTCACCGTCAGATACAATCATCATGGCAAGGTGCTTGCACAGTTTTATCAGATGATCTAAAAAGATGCGGTAGTTTTCGTTTTTTTCGGTGATCACTTCGTTTTCTGCCATGCCGTTGCAGATAATCGAAACCATATCATTTGTAGATGTGTCGCCATCTACCGTAATCATGTTAAACGTCTTGTCAACAGCTTCTTGAAGCGCCTCATTTAGAATATCCGGTTTGATGGCAATGTCACAAACAAGAAAGCCGAGCATGGTGGCCATGTTTGGATGAATCATTCCGGAGCCCTTGGCAATTCCGGCCATATTAACCGTTACTCCATCTAATTCAAATGAGTCGAACCCCTCTTTGGCAAATGTATCTGTTGTTAAAATAGCGTTTGCAGCTAGTGATCCCGCAACCTGGCGATCCGATAACTTTGCGGCACTCTCCCTAATACCTTTCAATACTTTCTCTGTCGGAAACGGCTCGCCAATCAAGCCGGTAGACGCTACTAAAACCGATTCAACAGAAATACCGAGCTCTTTTGCCGTGGTTTCGGCCATCGCTACAGCGCCTTCCCAACCTTTCTGACCCGTGCAGGCGTTCGCATTTCCTGAATTGATGACGATCGCCTGTATATTACCATCTTTAATGTGCTTTCGGCTCAGTTTTATCGGCTCGGCGCAGACAAGATTCTGTGTAAATACTGCGGCCGCTGATGCCGGCTTTTCAGAATAGATAAGGGCAAGATCGCGCCGTTTCGATTTTATCCCCATGTGGGCGCCCCAGGCTTTAATACCGCGTACATCTGTAATATTTTGAATCATTGTGGTAGATCGAAGTTAAAATGAAGTTTTAGGAGGAAAAAGTTACGATTATGGATTTAGCGGTGGATATTTCAACCCCGTATTCTCCAGAAGGCCAAACATCAGGTTCATATTCTGAATCGCCTGACCTGCAGCCCCTTTTACTAAATTATCTATGGCTGAGATCGTTATAATTCGATTGGTTCGTTCATCATACGTTGCAAAGAGATCGCAAAAATTGGATCCCCTGACATTTTTGACCGAAGGCGGTTGATCAACCACGCGAACAAAGTGCTCTTTTTCGTAGTAGTTCAGATAAGTGTCCTGAACCATCTCTTCATTTACGGCTTTTATCGGGTTTGAATACGCTGTGGTGAGAATACCGCGATCTATTGGAAGCAGATGCGGCGTGAACTGCAGCCGAAGCGGCTTATCGGATACTGTGCCCAGAATTGTTTCAATCTCCGGTGTGTGCCGGTGATTTTTCAGACCGTAGGCAAAAAAGTTTCCAAATTGATTCGGAAAGTGAGTAAACGTTTTAGGCGATGCACCCGCTCCTGTAACTCCCGACTTTGAATCTACAATGATCGATTCCACATCGATATACTTGTGATGTACCAGCGGAAGCAGCGCCAAAATTGTTGACGTTGGATAACAGCCCGGATTTGCCACAAGATCTGCATTCCGGATATGATCGCGGTTCAGTTCAGGCATACCGTAAACGGACTTTTTGATATACTCGGGGCACACGTGCTTCTTTTCATACCACTTCTCATAGAGTTTTGCCGAGTTGAGCCTGAAGTCTCCGGATAGATCTACAATTCTGAATTTTTCGATTCCGTGCTCTTTCACAAAATCCATCGATACGCGATGTGGCAGCGCAAGAAATACCAGATCCAGCTCATAGTTGGTTATGGAGTCGATGGTATTAAGTTCAATATCTGCAATTCCTTCGAGCGAAGGGTGAATCTCAGAGATTTTTTTTCCCGCTTTCGACTCCGATGTTATTACTTCAAGTTTTACATCGGGGTGCAAAATCAGCAACCGGATTAACTCAACGCCCGTATACCCGGTGGCCCCGATAACTCCAACTTTAAATTTTGATTTCTTTCGACGTTCAACATTTTTCTTTGTACTTCCTTTTGTCATAATCAATGGACCGTTGTTCCGGCTTTAATTTCTGAAAATAACTGATTTAAAATAGAATCTTTAGTCGAGCCATTTACAATATGGCATGCTTCAACACCTTTTCCAATAGCTATCAGACAAGCTTCAATTTTTGGTATCATTCCACCTTTAATAACAGTACCAAAGAGTGCTTTTACCTCATCCGGCGAAATCGATTGAATCTTGGTTTCCGCCCTGTCCGGGTCTTTCATCAGCCCGTCTACATTAGTGATGGCAATAAACGCTTTAGCTTTTAAGGCACCTGCAATATGGCCGGCAAACATGTCCGCATTAATATTATAATCTTCTCCGTCCTCGCCTGCCGATACAGGCGAAATAACAGGCAGGTATTCGCTTTTTAACAGCAGCTTCAAAAGATCTGTGTTTACATGCCTTACATCACCCACAAAACCAAGGTCTACCTCTTCCGATCCCTTTTCGGTTTTCCTTGAATATGCTCTTTTTATAGCCGTTACCATCCTGCTATCTTTACCCGATAGCCCTACAGCTTTTGCGTTCAGTCGGTTCAACCTGTTAACCAGCAACCCATTTACTTTACCTGAAAGTGCCTGTTCTACAACCTCCATTGACTTTTTTAGTGTGATACGATGTCCGTCAATGAATTCAGATTCAATTCCAGATACTTTAAACAATTCACCAATCATCGGACCGCCTCCATGCACAACGACAGGCTTCACCCCGGCCGCCTTTAAAAGGGCAATCTGATGTAGCACTTTTTCTTGTGACCGGCTGTCGGTCATTGCATTTCCGCCATATTTAATGACTATCACTTCACCTTCATATCGCTTCAACAGTGACGGTTTAAAATATTTGATATGACTAGAAATTTGGTCTTCAGGTTTCACAAAAAAAGTTTAAATGGTTAAAGAATAGACTCATTACTCGTAATGTAAGAGTTTAAATGTCAATTCGTTAGTTTAACTCAAATCGATTTAATTTATGATTCGACTAAAACATTCCTATATTTTTGCTACTATCAGTTACACACTAAATATGTACAAATCTGAGTTCGATTATAAGCTATTGGTTAAAATATTTTAGAACTCTCCCTAACAAGGGCTCCTAACCCGAAAACTTCAACGACGGAGTAAAGGGTGTACACCAGGTTTTCCTGTGCTGAGTTAACATCATCATTAATCTCACAGGCGCGGGATACGGTTGAAAAGAGGAGTACTTTGCTAAGGGTTGAATTTTAAGACAAAATTTATATCCCGAACTCAGATCAAAGCCACTAAACTGTAAAGGCATCTCATGTTCCAGACACTTCTTATTGGAGAAGACAATCAGGTTCGGCGTACCCTGCAAGAAACTCTTATTAAGAGAAAACACAGGGTTACCGTTGGAGAACCGTCGCTTACATTCTTAAAAAATATCACTTTTAGTGACTTCACTCTTGTGATTGTGTCTTCCATATCTAATAAGTCGCTTGAAATTTGCCGATACATCAAGCTGGATCAAAACGGAAAAAATATTACATTGGTTACCGTTGTAGATCACGAAAGCCCTGAAAAACTGTATGATGTGCTCGATGCAGGTGCGGATCAGTGTATTATCGAATCTATTTATGATGAGAAACGGCTGCATATGCGCCTGGCCTTTGCGGAAAAAATGGCCGGTGAAAAAGTACAACAGCAAATTACAGAGCAGCAGTTAAAAGAGAGCGAAGCCAAAGCCCGCAGTATTCTTGAAACCACGGTAGACGCCATCATTACAATAGACCCGCGAGGCGGAATCAAATCATTTAATAAAACGGCTGAAAAACTTTTTGGATATCGCTCTTCAGATGTTATCGGCAAGAATGTAAGGATTCTGATGCCGGAACCGTACAGAGGTGAACATGACGATTATATGAATCGCTACCTTGATACCGGTCAGAGAAAAATTATCGGCATTGGACGCGAAGTAACCGGCAGGCGAAAAGATGGATCTAATTTCCCAATGTACCTTGCCGTCAGCGAAGTTAAACTGCCCGACCAGCATATATTTACCGGTATTGTGCGCGATATTTCCGAGCAGCGCCGACTCGAACAGGAGGTGCTGCGCATCAGTGAGCACGAGCGCCAAAGGATTGGCCAGGATCTGCACGATGGCCTTGGTCAAATGCTCACAGGAATTGGTTTGATCACCAAAAACCTGTCGCAACAGCTCGAGAAAGAACAACACCCGCTTGCTGCTGAGGCTTTAGAGATAAGCAGCTTAATTAAGGAAGCGGATGAGCAGGCCCGGTCTCTTGCCCGAGGCCTTGTGCCGGTAGAATTTGATGAACGCGGTTTGGAAGCCGCTCTGGAAAGGTTAAAAAATAATGCTGAGAAGCTCTTTGGAATAGAATGCTCTCTTGAAGTTTTTGGGAAACTCGATTTTGATGACGCCACACAAGCCATTCACATCTACCGAATTGCCCAGGAAAGCGTCAGCAACGCCGTAAAACATGGCAGTGCTGATTCTGTATCTATTCACCTTGCCTCAACCGATCAACATATCAGACTTCGGGTTACAGATAACGGAACGGGATTTAAAGAGGATTGGGATGCCGAAGGAGGTCTTGGTGTCAGAATTATGCAGTTCAGAGCGAGGCTTGTCGGCGGAAATTTAGAAATCAGTGATGTACCTGAAAAAGGGGCTATTATTACATGCACAATCCCTGTTATCGTAAAAAATAAAATGCGTCAATAATCACATGCCAAAAAAAAAGAAAATTTATATTGTAGATGACCATCCATTAATGAGAAAAGGAATGGCGATGACGCTTGAAAACAGCGTCGATTTTGAAGTTTGCGGCCAAAGTGAATCTGCTGAAGAGGCTCTGAGCGAAATTCCCCGCCTTAAGCCTGATGGCTGCGTTATTGACATCTCGCTACCGGGTATGAATGGGATTGAACTGGTCAAAAATCTACTGGCTCAAATGCCAAATACGAAAATCCTTGTGGTATCGAGGCACGATGAGGAACTTTACGCCGAACGGGCCATCCGCGCCGGAGCCAAAGGGTATCTGATGAAACTTGAAGCCGGTGAAGTATTGGTGAGTGCGGTCAGACAAATTATGAACGGGGGCATTTATCTGAGTGATAGTATTGGGTCGCAACTCATCATGAAAATTGCCTCCGGCCAGACAGCCGGCGATAATCCACTTGAAATCCTCAGCGACCGCGAGCTCGAAGTTTTTGAACTTACCGGGAAAGGACAGGCTACGAAAGATATCGCACAGCGTCTGCATGTTTCTGTTAAAACAGTCGATACCTACCGGGCCAGAATTAAAGAAAAAATGCAGCTTAAAACGGCCAACGAGCTAATACGTAAAGCCGTACAGTGGGTTGAAGGCGGTTCCGTTTAATCTACCCAAACTCAGCTGCATCACTATTGTGCATTCAACTACCTTTTTTTACCCATGCCCAGCCTTCTTGTAATATAAATCCCTACAACTTGGTAATGTATGCCCTGATCTCAGACTCAGGAAATATATTTCATATCAAATGGCTCAAACTTTTGATCTTATTCGTGTGTCAAACAAAAAATGGGCATAACACAATTTTAAACTAAAAATTTAATGACCAAAGTTGAACATGTAAAACAAACTCGTAATGGATTCACCGGGACGCTTGAGGGTGCAGGATTCTGCGGCATGATGCTCAAAGCCGTCATTAGTTATTAACAAAAGAAGATTGAAAATTTGAGAGGTGGTTCTTTGAACGGAACTAAATCCCTTCTATCAAGTTAAATTACTTTACATACATTTTAATAAAAAACATACACATGAAACGATTACTCTCCATACTTACAATACTCGGTTTAATGCTATCAGTTCAGGCCGTTGACGCACAAAACTCTGATATAGAGTTTACACTGGATTCAGGCCACGAAATGTTAATCGACGGAACATCCAATGTTAGAGACTGGGATGCAGACGTCAATACAGTAAACGCAACATTTGTACTTTCCATGTTTGACCTTTCTGATCTTACAAGCTTAACCGCAGATCACTTCAAAACAATGGAGCTCTCCATTCCCGTTGAAGATATTGAATCTGACTCAGGCCGGCTGACGCGAAACCTTCAGGACTATCTTGAAGTCGACGATCATCCGCTCATCACGTTTAAAATGAACGGAATAGAGAGCGTTTCTGTAGACGGTGACAGCGCAAAAATCACGGCAAATGGTGTGATCAATGCTGCAGGAGTGGATCATGAAACGACGATGAACGTCACCGCCACAGTAAATAACGGTAAAGTCACCTTCTCAGGAACCCAAGAACTTCTGATGACCGACTTTGGCATCGATCCTCCAACGGCTATGCTTGGATCAATCCGAGCGCGCGACGAGATTTCAATTATCTACTCACTTACGTTTTCTAACTAAACCATTTATACTGCTGTGTTCTACTTCCGCCAACATATTCTATTCACTCTCACACTGTTTCTACTCATTGGCGGAAGTGCATTTGCACAAGATATTACCATAGACAGAGAGAAGAGTCGTCTTTGGATTGAAGGCAGCTCCAACGTGAACCAGTTTAACTGCAGGGCCGAGCGCTACAATACAACCTTCACCCAGCCGAGACCTGAACATGACCGTGTTGATGTGGAGGTTGATATTGCAGTTTCAGGTTTTGAATGTGGCAAACGCAGAATGAACCGGGATCTTAAAGAGGCTCTCAGGTCGGAAGATTTTCCCAGTATCAGTTTCGATTACAAAGAGACCCTATCAATGACCTTTGATGATACCCAAGATCAATATCTGCTCACCATCGCTGGTTACTTAACAGTAGCAGGACACAAAAAGGAGATCGAATTCCCAATGGAAGCTATCGCTCTTGAAGATGGCACGCTTCGGGCATCAGGTCAAACTGAACTCAGAATGTCCGACTACAACGTTGAACCGCCCACTGCTCTTTTAGGTCTCGTAAAAGTTGATGACAGGCTTACCGTTCATTTTGAACTATTTGCAAATACCAGCAATTTAGAGCCCATCAACAATGCAAGACATTAAGAACAGAATTAGAATTAGAGACCAAATTTTAAAAGCTGATTACTGGAAGGTCAGCAGATCAGGAAAAGTTCTGGAATTAAGAGTCGTTGATGACATTGATACAAATCCGGAGAAATACCGCCTTGGAATTATCCAGATAGGCCGGATTATTTACAAGTTCGAGTCGTTTGCAAAAAATAAAGTATCGAAACCTCAGATCCAGCTATTTCCAAACCTTACAGAAGATAAGCTTGCCGCTACCGTCTATTGGCCAGAATTTTTGAGTTCAACCATTCATATTAATCCTCTAACTGGCACACGAAAAAATCTTACTTTAAAAACTCTTCAGTCAATATCCGAAAAATATAATCTAAGCGTGAAATCTCGCGATAGTGATTCCGGATCGGTTAATGATGTTGAATTATGGTCTGCTTCAAATCAACCGTTTATATGGCTGAAAGCAGGTCAGTTTATTCACGAACTGATAGAAGGGTATAATCTTAACACGGAATCTATTAATAAATATATTGAAATCATCTCTCCTGTGGGGGTAATGGCTGACAAAAAAAAATCGGGGTATCATCAAATAAACGTATCCATCCCGCCTGCTTAAAAAAGCTTTGGTAATTAAATATGCCCGCCTATCTTCGTTGTAAATTTTTTTTTTAGTTTTAAATCAATTTGCATAAGATATCTTACCTTAGTAGATACCCTACTGTGAATTCAAAATATATTATGAGCAAAGACAACAAAACTGTCCTGATTGTTGAAGATGATTTAATACTCAACCTTCTTTACGAAAGCTTTCTTGAAAAGATGGGGTTTGAGACGCATGGAGAACTTGTTTACGGCAAAACCGCTGTTGATATGAGCAAACAGATTCATCCTGACCTTATATTAATGGATATCGCACTGGAAGGAGATATGAACGGTATTGAAGCTGCCCAGAAGATTCGCGAATTCTCAGATGTACCCATTATCTTTATAACCGGAAACTCTGACCCGGAACATAGAAACAAAGCTATAGCTACTGCAAATTCCCACTACCTGATCAAACCTGTTGAACTGGAAGATCTGGAAAGTACGCTGAAAGAAATCGGTCTCATCTAGTAAAGCATACGATCTATAACGTTTACAAACTACTTCTTATATGCAGTTATCAAGACTCTTCTATTTGGTTTTTTCTGTTTCCCTGATCATATCCTGTTCCTCACAACAGCAATTAACGGATCGGGATCATCAGGCTCAAACTACCGTTTCCGAAATTGAAAGGCCCATTCCCTATCCCCTGGATATACCAAACGCGTACCAGAGATCAATCGATTTTGGCACGCGCACCGAAACCGGCAAGCCCGGTGAAACGTACTGGCAAAATGAAGGAAGCTACTCTCTGCAGGCCCGGCTCGATCCTGAAACCCATACTGTACACGGCAATGCGGATATCATCTATTTCAATAATTCACCCGAGCCGCTCAATGCGATAGTTGTTGAGCTTGCACAAAATCTGCATAAAGAGGGTTCACCAAAAAAAGAGACCACTGAAATTACTGGCGGTAAAGAACTTCATAAAATTGAAGTAAACGGCAGGGAAATGGGCACTACAACAATGCAGGCACGATGGGCGCAGGGTTCTTCAGGTTACATTCTGGACGGTACAAGACTCTACATTTTCCCTGATGAGCAAATTGCGTCTGACGGATCGGTTGAACTCAGCTTTGAATGGAGTTTTGAGGTTCCGGAACAAGGAGCTTCCGGCCGAATGGGGCGCAGCAGAGATAATCTCTATATGATTGCCTACTGGTATCCCCAGGTTGCCGTATTTGATGATGTTTACGGGTGGAATGACGACTCATTTTTGGGAAATGCAGAATTCTATCACAAGTTTTCTGACTATAATCTGTCCGTTACTGCGCCAAGAGAATGGATTGTAATGGGAACCGGCGAGCTGCTGAACCCGGAAGAAACATTAAACGCGGAAACCCTGCAGCGATACGAAGCTGCCGCAAAGAGCGATGATGTAGTTATGATTGCGGGCTTTGATGAGCTCGGGAATGCTACAGCGGAGAGCGATGATGGCATGCTGACCTGGAGATTCAGATCTGATCGTGTTCGCGATGTTGCCTTCAGCGCCACACTCGAATCAAAATGGGAAGGTGCCCGGGCACCCGTCGGAGATGTTAATGGGGATGGGAATTTAAACTACACACGAATCAATACGTTCTATCGCGAAACAGCACCCTTATGGTCAGAAGTAACGGACTATGCTCAGCACTCTATTACATTTTTATCCGATTACACCAATATGCCCTATCCATGGCCGCATATGACGTCCGTTGAAGGAGCTGATATTATCGGGGGCGGAATGGAGTTCCCAATGATCACGCTCATGGGAGATTATAACAACGCCGGGGCTGTCAGGCTGTACGGCGTAACCGCCCACGAATTTGCCCACATGTGGGTACCTATGATTGTGAGTACGAACGAGCGGCGCTATACATGGCTCGATGAAGGACATACATCATTCCATACCCAACAGGCAAACGTAGATCGTTTCGGGGAAGATCGATTTAGCAGAAGTGATCTCTTTGGTCAGTATCTGCAAATTGCCGGAACCGATTTTGAAGGAGAAATGATGCGATGGAGTGATTTCCACTATCCCGGGCCTGCTTACGGTGTAGCATCCTATCCAAAACCGGCAAGCGTTCTTACTGCACTGAAAGGAGTTTTAGGAGAGGAGCTTTTTCTTGAAGCTCATCGCGAATTCATGCATCGCTGGGAGTATAAGCACCCCTACCCCTGGGATTTTTTCAACACAATAGAAGATGTAGCCGAAAGAGATTTATCATGGTTCTGGAGGGCATGGTATTACGAAACGTGGGTACTTGATCAAGCTATAATTGACGTACAATCACAAGGCAATGAAACGTCTGTTTTGATTGAGGATTTCGGAAATATACCCATGCCGGTTTTATTGAGGATTACTCTCGAGGATGGCACAGTGATTAACGACGAAATACCGGTTGATCACTGGCTAGAGGGAAATCGCACTGCGGAATACCTGTTTGATGGTGATTCTCAGGTCGTTGAAGTAGTGATAGACCCGGACGTGTACTTTCCCGATGCCGATCGTTCAAATAACACCTGGAGTCGTGACAATTAAGACGGTTTGATCACAAAAAAGTATAATATGTTGTAGGTACAGTACGGCGATACGTACCTTGCATACCTGGATTCAGTAATTAAATCCTGATCATACTACCTCTCCTTCCCGCAAGGTATGCCCTAGGCAAAAAAAGGTACTCAGTGGGATAGATCAAGAATGTGCTGTGAATATCACCACGTCCCTCTCATACATCTCCAGATTTGCTTTCCACCGTTTTTGAAGCCACCGAAACGTATCTTCATGAAAGAAAATCACGTGGGTATCATCGTTTTTATAGTGCCAGTTTTTAAATTCTTCCACTGCTGTCCAGCGCCGGGTCATCACACCCAAATATCCTCCAGGTTTCAGGCAGCTCCAGAGTCGATCGAGCTCCATCAGCGGATTGTAAAGATGTTCGGCAGTTTCAGTCGTTGTAATAAAATCATACCGACCATCAAATACCGATTGATCATCCGCGTAAAAAGGATCATAAATTCGTACGGTGTGTCCCTCTTCCTCAAGCATTAGGTTAAGGGTTGGGCCGGGACCTGATCCAAAATCCAATCCATAGCTGTCTGACTTCAGCTTCTTACTGATTGGATTGAACATTCGGCTCAGAAATTTTCGGTAGCGCGGATCTTCCGGGTTATTTTCATGCATATCGTAGCGCGACTTCTCTTCATCAGCATCCAGACGCTGCCCCGGCGGTACAAAAATCAACCCGCACTCACTGCACAGATAATAATCACGCATGTACTGCATTCGGGTATCATCCTTGTGAACCCACTCCGTTCGGTCGCTTCCACATAACACACAACTCAAATTTTCCATAGCTCGAAAAATAAACATTTATCCATACAGTATTCAGATCCGGGTAAATAAATATATAAACGCCACAACCAAACAGTAAAATTTCAAAATGCATAGTGCATAAATCAAATCTCCTCAAACGTTACCTCTAAGTTTCGGGTTTTGATAGACGTTTCCGTACCTTATATGTGCGTTCTGATTAACCAATCATATTCTTTTGTCTGACTCTAAAATTTATGATGCCATTGTAGTTGGATCGGGCCCGAACGGGCTGGCGGCAGGCATACGTCTTGCGCTGGAAGGACTGCAGGTGAAGATATTTGAAGCTGCCGATACGGTGGGCGGTGGAATGAGAACGAAAGAGATGATCCAAACAGGTGTCAGACACGATATCTGCTCGGCGATTCATCCGATGGCTGCATCCTCCCCGTTTATGAGCAAACTGCCGCTCGACGATTTCGGCCTTGAGTGGATTACGCCCGAATATGCAGTTGCTCATCCTATGGATAGTGGAAAAGCTGCCATTATGCAGTCCGATATCCGGGCTACAGCAGAAGAGTTCGGCGTTGATGCAAAAGAGTACCAAAAAATTATGGAGCCGATTGCAGAGAACTGGGAGGCTCTCACAAACGACTTCCTTGGCCCGCTCTCCATCCCTTCACACCCTATTTTGATGGCCCGGTTTGGGCTCCAGGCTATTCAGTCAGCTGAACGTCTTCAGCGAAAATTTAAGACCCCGGAGGCAAAGGCACTTTTTGCCGGACTTGCGGCCCATAGTATACTGCCGCTCGATGCACCGGTAACTGCAGCAATTGGCCTTGTTCTCGGGGCTGCAGGCCATTCTGTGGGGTGGCCTCTACCTAAAGGAGGATCCCAGTCTATTGCAGAATCCATGGCCGCCTACTTTAAATCACTTGGTGGAGAGATTGAAACCGGTTTCGAAGTAACCTCCTTAAAACAACTCCCGCCCAATCGGTGCGTTCTTTTTGATCTGACCCCCCGGCAGGTCGTTGAGATTGCAGGTGATCAGTTCCCAAATCACTACATTAAAAGGTTGGAAAAATACCGTTACGGAGCCGGTGTATTCAAAATTGATTACGTGCTTAGTGAGCCGGTTCCCTGGAACGACTCCCGCTGCCTGAAAGCCGGAACCGTTCACCTGGGAGGAACTTTTGAGGAGATCGCCGAATCTGAAAAACAAATGAGCACCGGGAACCATCCCGAGAAGCCCTATGTGCTGGTTGCCCAGCAGAGCCTGTTTGACGATACCCGAACACCTGATTCACGCCACACACTTTGGGCCTACTGTCATGTGCCGAACGGATCAGAACGAGACATGACCAGGCAGATAGAAGATCAGATTGAGCGTTTTGCGCCCGGGTTTCGCGATGTGATTCTTGATAAACAGACCATGAATACCTCTCAGTTTGAAGAGTATAATGCAAACTACTTTGGAGGAGATATCAACGGTGGAAGCCAGGATATATGGCAGCTCTTTACGCGTCCCGTACATCTGATTAACCCATATGCAACGCCTGCTGAAGGAATTTACATCTGTTCCTCTTCAACTCCTCCCGGCGGCGGCGTTCACGGAATGTGCGGATATCACGCGGCTATGCTGGCTCTGAAAAAAGAGTTCGGACGATCTAAAAAAAGGATGCAGTTCGGTAATGATTAAAAACCTGGTTGAACGCACAAAACAATCACGCTTATGGCGGTCAGGTAACAGGCCGGCATCAGGTTCAGCAGCATGGAATTTCGTTACCCTGGCAGTTGCGCTTCTTGTATCGATACCAATCTTTACAATTATAGCCAACCTGTTTGTATCCAGCGGTGATGTGTGGCAGCATCTGGCCTCTACGGTTCTGCCCGACTACATTAGAAACTCCCTTTGGCTGATGGTGGGTGTGGGTACGGGCGTGTTTGTTATCGGGGTTGGAACCGCCTGGCTTGTTACAATGTGTTCGTTTCCCGGCAGCAAACAGTTCCGCTGGCTGTTAATTTTACCCATGGCAGTACCCGCCTACCTGCTTGCCTACACGTATACCGACTTTCTCGCTTTCACAGGACCGGTTCAAATTTTTCTTCGAAACATCACCGGCTGGGAATATGGCGACTACTGGTTCCCCAATATTCGTTCTCTTTGGGGCGCTGTATTGATGATGTCGCTCGTCTTTTTTCCCTATGTCTACCTCCTGACCCGGGCTGCATTCCTGGAACAGTCTGCATCTCTGCTCGAGGCAAGCCGAAGCCTTGGGGCAACGTCCACACAAAGCTTCTTTAAAATTGCGCTTCCGTTAGCCCGCCCCTCTATTGCTGCCGGAATGGCCCTCGCCCTTATGGAGACACTAAATGATTTTGGAACCGTAGATTATTTTGGAGTTCAAACATTTACGACCGGAATCTACAGAACCTGGTTTGGACTAGGTGAACGCGTAGCAGCAGCCCAGCTATCGGGCTTTCTTCTGGTATTTATCCTTTTTTTAATTTTACTGGAGCGATGGTCAAGGTCAAAAATTAATACAACACAAAGCAGCACCGGCAGATACAAACGCCTAACCGTTTATAAGCTCGACGGATGGAAAGCGTGGGGAAGCACTCTGTTTTGTTCCATCCCCATCATTTTTGGTTTTTTGATACCGGTGATGATTCTCTTTGAAATGATGGTTACAAACTTTGAATCTGCGGTAGATGCCCGCTTTATTCAATATAGTTTAAACACCATACTGGTCGCTTCTATTGCAGGATTTATGGCGCTGCTGGTAGCCCTTATACTGGCCTATGGAACCCGCCTGAAACCTACACTTCTCACCAAAACAGCAACAAAGATCGGTTCCATGGGATACGCCATTCCGGGATCGGTAATTGCCGTTGGAATTTTGATTCCGTTTGGCTGGGCTGATAATGCCGTGGACGGCTGGATGCGTGAAAACGTCGGAATTTCGACCGGACTGATTCTTAGCGGCTCCATTGTAGCATTGATCTTTGCCTACGTTGTACGATTCCTGGCCGTTGCCTTTAATACTGTGGAAGCAAGCCTCGGAAAAATCACCCATAATATGGACGAAGCGGCACAGGGGATGGGATTCAAATATGGTAAAATACTGCGCAAAATCCATGTCCCGATGATGTCGGGCAGCCTCTTTGCAGCCATTATGCTGGTAGTGGTGGATGTGATTAAAGAGCTGCCGGCCACGCTGATTGTACGGCCTTTTAATTTTGATACACTGGCGGTTCAGGTCTACCGCCTTGCATCCGACGAACGCCTTGCCGAGTCATCGGGTGCGGCTCTTGCCATCGTACTTGTTGGACTGATACCGGTCATTATTCTCAGTAAATCGATCGCAAAAACCCGTAAAACCGATTAGAATGATTCATGATTGAACACGAATTACAGCTGAATCCCAACAGCATTCAGACCGATGTTTATATTTCTGTTCGCCTGCTCGTTTGAAAAGTTGAGGCTATCCCCGAGTAATTCATCCGGCTGATAAAGCGTTGATTTATACACTTTATACGGATCACCATTGGTTTTTTTTTTAAAACAGCGCCCTGTTCTTTCGCCTGCCTCACGAGATCGTTAATCCGGATACATTCACGCAGATCTTTCATAAATATTTCCTCCAGTATGATATGCAGAGTCTGGATTGAAATATCAACAATGTTCTTAACTATTCTTCTTTCCGGTTCGGCCTGAAAATTCCTGCATGTGATAAACACCACTTCATCAGGGTTAATATTTTTCAAAATCCGGCCCACCGGGTTGATATGGCGTACACCTCCGTCTACGTGAAGTTAGATTCTTAACCCGGATTATTCACAAATTTAACTGTATTATATTCTAAAGCATTAATAATATATAACTTATTTAAATAGGTGGAAGCCCAATTTTGAGCTACCATGGAGTGCTGCGAAATATTCCGGGGCAATTTTGTCGAATATTACAGAGGCTGTCCAAAAAGTGAAATACTATGAAATCAAGCTTACATAATTTAAACAATAAATCCCTCTCTATTTGTATAGAGAGGGAAATAGGGTGAGTCGGAATATAGATTCTAAATTATGTAAGCGGAGTGCAAGACAGACGCCCTTTTTGGATAGCCTCTACCGCCAACCGGCTCTATCCATCAATCGAATTGCGGCGGGATTGTTTTCACCATAAGACGTAACGTTAACGGCGTCGCTGTCAAATACTCCAAACTGGTTCAAGGCCGCGGGAAGTTCCAGAGTTTCAAGGATCGGAAATTCGTTGTTTGCAACAGAAAAAAGCTGTTGGGCATCTTCAGTTGCAAGGTATTCAAGAAACCGAACTGCGTTATCCCGGTTTGGTGAATGCCTTGTAATTCCCGCCCCGCTGATATTTACATGCGCTCCGCCATACTCTGACGATGGAAAATAGATGGCTACCTGGTCCGCAACTTCTCGGTCTGCCCGGCTCGATGAACTAAGAAGTCTTGCAAGATAGTAGTGATTGGCAAGCGCTATATCACAGACTCCGGCAGCTACTGCCTTAATTTGATCCGTATCGCCGCCCTGAGGTGGCTGAGCAAAATTGGCTACAAGACTGCCGGCCCACTCTTCGGTCTCTTCCAGGCCGTGAGTTTCTATCAGAGATGCAACCAGCGACTGATTATAGATATTATTTGACGATCGCACACACAAGCGGCCACTCCACTTTTCTTCTGCCAGCTCCCAGTATCCCTCAAGCTCTGAGGGATCCACCCGGTCTTTATGATAGATCAGGCCCCGCACTCTTTTAGAGAGCCCAACCCACTCACCATCTATATCTCGGAGTTCTTCGGGGATCAAACGGTTCAATTCATCCGACTCGTGTGGCTGTAATACACCGGCCGCTTTCGCCCGCCAAAGTCTGCCTGCATCCACCGTAATCAAAATATCTGCAGGACTGTTTAAACCTTCACTGTTAATTCGTTCAATCAATTCATCACTGCCACCCTCAATCAAATTGACAGATATACCTGTCTTCTCCGTAAACTGATTGTAAAGTGTCATATCGGTATCGTAGTGGCGACTCGAATATACATTCACTTCATCACGGGGGGCGCACGAGAGAATAGAGAATGAAAAAATTAAAAATGCAGAGACGTATAAAACGTATTTCATTATATAACCTAAGTGCTAATTAAGATGAGTTTTTTATTTAGATCAATTCTAAATAATAATCACTCCAGAGTCAACCGTTTTCTTCATTTGAGTACTAAGAAAAAACGTAATACCGCTTTACCTATATCCGGAAAAGAATAGGTGTAGTCTCTGAAGCTCTTCATCGCTCCACCCATCCGGTTCAGTAAGGGCAAGCCACGATTCGAAATAGTGTTCAGCCGCATATTCATGACCATATCCCCTGGGTTCAGTTCCCGAAATCATATCAAAAGCGAGCTGAACCATTGTTACAACCGGAA
>CAZXYQ010000006.1:0-51686 GCA_964644975.1 uncultured Rhodohalobacter sp. | reverse complement strand
CAAGGTGCAAGGAAGTTGACTGCGTCAACTTCTGAACCCTGAACCCTGAACCCTGCCGGTGCTTTTCCGGTCTATCCGTGAGCCTCCAGAATCGAAAGTAACTCTTTCAGATTCTTCACTTTATCTTCCTGATTATTTTTTGCGTAGCTGTGCATCAGGTTACGGATGCATCTCGCCAAAATATCCGATGCTTCTGCTCTCTCAAGATGTTCTGCGCGAGGTTCAATCCCGTTCTTTTTCAGGAAATAATAGCACTGGTCGTACGTAACAATTGTACCACCGTCAAACGGATCAATCAAAATATTTTGATTGTGTGTCTGATATACCAACATAAAGTGGATGGGCATATTTGCCCCGTAAAACGGCAGGTTTAATCTTCGCGCTATACCCATCACAACAACACTGAGCATGATTGGCAACCCTTTCCGCCGGTCAATTACGCGGTCAAGAAATGCGTTTTCAGGGTCGTGATAATTCTTGGAATCTCCCCTGAACCGCGACTCTCTGAATATGAACTGCAGCAGAATTCTCATTTTTTCATTCAGTGATGGAGTGTAGGCGATCTCACTTCCAATCTGCCGAGCTAAATCGTCAAGTTTATCCCTATACTCTGAGGCTCTTAATGTAGGGTTGCCAAATCGCGCCAGCACAAACAGAGCCTCTTCAAGAGATCTTCGTCCCTGGATTCCGCTTTCAACAAGTGCTGAAAAGTCTTCGAGCAACGAGCCGTACGTTATGTTATGAATGATTTCATTTATACTCTGGCGCTCGGAATCACGGATCGACTCACTTTTATATTGATCTAGTAGCGGCACAGCGTGCTCACCCAGTTCTTTAAATCTGTCTTTAACACCGTTCTGTACTTCCGGATCGGGATCTTCAAGCAGATATATGAGTGACTCTATTTCAGTTTTATTTGTCATACCTCATACAACATCATTTTTTATCTATTTATTCCATTATCGACACAAATTTTACAACTCTAAAACATTAGTGAAAATTACAGTCTCATCACGTTTATATTTAAAATATAGATAGAAATTCCGGTTTATAAAGCTTCGGCAGAAGGCGTATATTACAAGCTTTATAAAATGTTGATATTGTATATGCAGATAAATATTTCTTCCGAAACCGCTCCGCTTAAAAAAGTAATTGTTCATACACCGGGCCACGAAGTATCTCTGGTGAATCCGGAGCTCAAAGATGAACTTCTTTTTGATGATATCATTTTCGAAGAAGATGCCCGGGAAGAACACCTGAATATGTTAAAGGTATTCAGTGCCGCAATGCCTGATGACGGTGAGATACATGAAATAACCGATCTCGCCCTTAATTGCCTGCAGTCGGAATTGGTGAGGGACACGTTTGTTAACCAGCTTGTGAAGGAGCTGCCGTATGAAAATCTTGCGGCTGTAGAAAAGGATCTTAAAAAGCTTGGCGCCGAAGAACTACTCCGCTTTGTAGTAGAAGGATCCATATCGGAAAATCACTATTTTACGCTTCATCCGGCTCCTAACCTCCTCTTTACCCGCGATCTTGCCGCGGTTACGGGTAACAAGATTATCCTCTCCAAGGCTGCAAAGCGTGCACGTGCCAGAGAATCCCTGCTAATGGAGCTGATTTTGCTGCATCATCCCATTTTTGAAAATTCCAAAGATCAGATTATATACACCGGGGGCAGTCAGTCTATAGAAGGTGGAGATGTGCTTGTCGTTAACAATGAAGTTGTTATGATTGGAATGAGCGAGCGTACAACGTTCAGTGGCCTGGTTGGCGTGGCTAATAATCTTCTTGAAGGAAACGTTGAGCATGTATTAGCAGTTGATATTCCCAAGAAGCGGTCCTCTATGCATCTTGATACTATCTTTACGTTTGCTGATGAGAATGAGTGTATCGTATTTCCCCCGGCTATTGAAGAACAGACAAATAACGTAGTTGAGCTGCACAAGAGTGGTGACTCGATTCTTTCACGCCAGCATGAAAGTTTAAAAAGCGCGCTGGAAAAACTTACAGACGCGAAATTTAACTTCATTCGCTGTGGAGGTGAAAACCGAACGACTCAGTTTCGCGAGCAATGGACTGACGGCGCAAACGTTTTTGCTTTGGCACCCGGCGTAATCGTAGGGTACGAACGTAACACCAAAACATTTGAAGCGCTCAAAGAGAATGGCTACCGGCTAATGACTCAGTTTGAATTTATTGAAGCTTATGAAAACAGCCCGTTTGATCACAAAAAATCCGGGAAAATTGCTATCAGCTTTCAGGGGCATGAACTTTGCCGCGGCCGGGGTGGGGCGCGCTGCATGACATTGCCCATTTTACGTAATTAACCTATTTAAACAGCTGTCTTGTCTTACCCCTATTCTAACATTCCCGACGTTGATACTGAACCTGCAAAGCAGCGTGAAGAACAGCCTGTAAACCGGCCCGGCTTTGTCGAGATCCTGAAACACAGCACGCTTTTCGTCGTTACCTTTGCCTGTGTTACCTTTTTCGGAATTCTCTGGGTGGGTCAGGATGTGAATGCGGAGAGCTACCTCGATATGTGGCCGCAGGGCGCCCTGTTTGCTACTCTGTTCCTCGCATTTCTTGCCACTCATGAATTTGGCCACTATTTCGCCGCCGTCTACCACAAAGTAAGAGTTTCGCTCCCCTACTTTATTCCCATTCCACTGGGGATCGGCACAATAGGCGCCGTTATTAAAATTAAAGAGCAGATCCACTCAACAAAAAAACTTTTTGACGTTGGCATAACAGGCCCAATTGCAGGTTTCATTGTCTCTCTTGTCATTCTGCTTATAGGATTTGCAACACTCCCTGAACCATCATTCATTGAAAATTTCAGCGGACACGACGAAGTAATTGAGCATATCAGGGAAACAGGATCATTTCCGGATGAGCCCCCTGCAATACCCGAGGAGGGCGGCTTAATCATTCTTGGTGAAACCTTGCTCTTTTCATTTCTTGCAAGCTTTTTTGAGAATGTACCCCCGATGTATGAGATGCATCACTATCCATTTCTGTTTGCTGGATGGCTGGGTCTTTTTTTTACAGCGCTGAATCTGATGCCAATTGGTCAGCTCGATGGTGGGCACATCCTCTACTCGCTTTTGGGGTATAAAAAGCACCAAAAAGTGGCTCGATTCTGCTTTGGCGGCATCACCCTATTAGCAGGTATAGAAGTAATCCCTTTTCTCTATCTGCAGTTTTCAGAATGGATACCGGGATTTGAGATGACATCTACAGTAATATGGGCTCTTATCCTTTTCTTTTTGCTCCGAAAAGGTTTTCATGGATCTCACGAATGGATAGCACCCATTTGGGCTCTGTCACTTATCGGATCTGTTGGTTATCTTTATTTTTCCGGTGACGGCCTGGAGCAGGCAGGCTCATTAATTTGGGTCTTCTGGTCCTTTTTTATCGTTTATTTTGTAAAGATAGAACACCCTCCCGTTATTTATGAACAGCGCCTCAGCCCAAACAGACGCCTTCTTGGCTGGATCAGTATGATTGTCTTTTTGCTGTGCATCAGTCCAACCCCTATTAGTGTTATCAGTTAACTATTTTCAACTCCAATACATCATGACCAAAAACAGAATTTCATTTTTTTCACTACTCCTGGCATCACTTCTTGCGATCTCATGTGGAGAGAAGTCTCCCAGCCTTGATCCTAACATGACGGTTGAAGAACAGGTCGATATATTAATCGAACAGGATGAGTATGAGGCTGCCCTCGATATTCTTGCCTCAGAGGATCAGAGTGACCCTTTGGTAAACCGGCTCAGAGAGAAAACACACCTCAATTACGGCTTGCACAGTATGAATACATTTGATGCAGAGCAGATGAGGACAAGGATGAACAATGCGCTTGTTCAATTCACGGAAGTTCTTAAAATTAATCCGCAAAACAGCGTAGCGCACGAGCAGATTGAACAGATTATGGGAGTGTATTCTACTTTTCCGGATCGAGGTCCGGATGAGGAAGTTCTTGAGGGACTCAGAGAAGTCGGTTATGACTACTAACAGATTTAGATTGCTATAAGACTATGGCTAAAAAAACTGAAAAAAAATCAAATACGCCGCCTAAGATCGAAAATAGAAAGGCGCGGCACGACTACCACATTGACGAAACCTTCGAAGCCGGAATAGTCCTGAAGGGAACTGAAGTTAAATCCATCAGGGCCGGAAAAGCCAGTTTAAATGAGGCATTTGCCTACCTTCAGAGCGGAGAAGTATGGCTGAAAAACATGTACGTAAAACCTTATGAGTTTGGCACCCATAACAATCACGATGAGCGGCGCGACCGCAAACTTCTTTTAAACAAAAAAGAAATCCGGGAAATTGATAAGTATATCAATCAAAAGGGATTTGCCCTTATCCCCCTGAAACTCTACTTCAAGAAAGGCTATGCTAAGCTTTTGGTTGGCCTCGGCAGGGGTAAGAAAAGCTACGACAAACGGGATGATATTAAAGAGAAAGATGCCCGCCGGGAGCTGGACAGAAAAATTAAAGGGTCGTACACTGTTAATCTTTGAAGTCGTTACCGCTCATCGGTGCATACGCATTAATAGATTTCGCAAACCCTCAGCCATCCAATGATAATATTGAGAATGCCGAGGTTCTGCAAAAAGAACATTCAGCATTAATATCATCTTATTACACCCCGGTGTGACATCTTCCGTCCGAAAATATTCTGGTTGGAATCTCAACTGAAATACGACAACAAAACTCGTGAGTGCTGTCCCCGAACTGATCCAATTGAAGCCCCTGTTAACTGTATAGAGGAAATATAAGTTAGCGAAATCAAAAGATTTGAGCATCGGGAAATTATCCCATAAAAAAAGCCACTGACAAATTTATATCAGCGGCTTTTTAATATTTTAGCTAAAGTTTTTTATTAGCCTTGAGCTGCTTCGAGCGCGGTTTGGAGCCTTGTCATAAGCTCTTCATCCTGCTGTGCTCCCATCATAATTGCCTGATAACGTTCTACATTAAGTCCGTTATCTTCAATTTTTTCGATAATCTCTTCTTCAGCTTTCATCTGAAGCTCACTCAGTTTCGGCTGAATGTTTTGGATTTTTTCTCTTTCTGCGTCAGTGATCTCAACTTGCTCCGCCATTTGAGGATTTTGCATGGCCATCATTAACTGCTGAAAGCGCTCAAATGCAATCTCTTCTTCTTCAACAAGATCTTCAACATCAGCCTGTAGTTCTATCTGAATAGGCTCGATTTCAGTAATGGTGGTAACAAACTTTGTCAATTCATCATCGCTAACATCACTTGAAGTTGGAACATCCGGCATTTGCTGCTGTCCCATTTGGCCCTGTGCAAAAGCTGCTGATGTTGCAAAAAGTGCTGCAAAAAGCACTGTCGTAATAATTTTAAAAAACTTCATTTATCTGTGATTTATTTGTGTGTGTTATTCAATTGTGTAACCAACTGCGGCTATAATTATTGCCGTTTCTTATTCTACTAACAAAAATCACGCTTTTTTGTTCCAAACCCAAATAAAGTATGGCCCTATATTATGGATAAGTAAATAATAGACACCTCCTGTAAGCCGAATTCTGTTCCCCGATAATTCGGGGCGGCAGCCATTTATCTGGCCCTGCCATCACTGACAGGATCGTAGCGTTCTACCCGATTGTATAGTGACGAACGGCACACAATCTGCGTGAACTTGCACCCCATGAGGTTTGCCATGCGCCAGGCATTGCTGCGTGGCCGGTGAGCTCTTACCTCACCTTTTCACCTTTACCCTGAAAAGCTTCATTGAAGGAGGTTTTGCCCTTCCTTCTCCACTTCACAAGGAAGTCTGTTTTCTGTGGCACTGGCTGTCGTACCGGCCTTAAAGCCGGCACCCCTTCCGGTTAGGAAGCATGGTGTTCGTTGGTGTTCGGACTTTCCTCACCCCGAATTCGGGGAGCGGCTGCCCGGAGGTGTCTTTTTATACTATTTATTTACGGAAAGGTAAGTTACTCAAAAAAACACAATTCTTTTCTAAAGCCAACCTTAGGAAACGAACCTCATTCTGAATGATAAGATAGATATTCCCGTCGGTTAATCATCAGCTCCTACAATCTAACCTATATATCGAGCTGTTTTTTGGCTTCCTCAAAGAATGTCGGATCTACAACAATTCTGCCGCTGTTTTCATCAATAATAATCTTGTTTTTACGGCGGACCTCAACCTGCGCCTGGGGAGGCAACGCCATTCCAAGGGCAGCCCCTTTTTCCATGGCAACAACTGCTATCCCATTGGCTAATCCGTTCCGAAGCCTGTTATAGCTTCGCACGTAGCGCTTGTCGAGCTCTTCTTCCAGCTCTTCCCTTTTTTTCAGAAGCTTAGTCTCTTCGCTTTCAGTACTCTCAACTACTTTTTCAAGATTTTCCTTCTTCTCCTCATAGAGTTTTCGGGTATCATCGAGTTGCTTTTGATAGACTTCAATTTCACCTTCCAGTTCTGCAAGGCGCTTGTCCACCTCTTCTATCCGTTTATGAGCGGTTTCTACGTACTGCTTTTGAGCTTCTATCTCTTTTGTGAGAGCATCGTACTCGCGGTTATTCCTTACGGTGAGCTGCTGCTCCTCGTACTTTATATTTTTTTCTTTGGAAGTTTCAATACCGAGCTCGAGATCTTTCCTTTCACCAATCAAGTTCTTCTGCTCTTCCGTGAGCTGATTTGTTCGGGCTTCAAGGCGCTTGATATCCGTTTCTATGTCCAGTACTTCTTCCGGGAGATCTCCTCTGAGCTGACGGATTTCATCAATTCGGCTGTCTATATACTGTAGGTTGGCGAGTTGTTGGAGTGCCTCTTGCATAGTTAATGTAGCAGTTTATATGGTTTTATTATTAAAATCGGAAACGTAGATTTTCATTGGATTTGAAACGCATTCAGTAGCTTCAACATGAAGCTCTTCAAATGCTTCTGAGAGCTCTTTACGTATCGCTTCAACAACAGGAAATTCACTTTCATAATGTCCTGCATCAATCAGTAAAAAATCTTTTTTCTCTGTAAAATATTCATGGTATTTAATATCGGATGTAACAAAAGCATCTGCTCCTGCCGCTATAGCTCTCTTCTTCAGGGAGATACCCGCACCTCCGCAAACCGCTACCTGCTTTATTCGCTTTGAACTGCCGCTGAGTCTTACGGCATTTACATCGAGTGCGCGGCAAACCAAATGTAAAAACTCTTCCATAGCAATCCCTTCATCGGGATATTTACCAATCACACCCATACCAAAATTATCGGAAGGGGAAGCCATATCAGTCACTTGAAATGTGCCCGATTTTAAAAGCCCCTCTTTTTGCAGAGCTGTCTTGAGCTGACCTACATTATGCCGGTCGATCGTTGCCTCAAAACACTTCAGATCGTTTTTCCGACCATCTACCGCATAAAAATACGCCTCTTCGGCTGAATAGTAGTTCATAAGTTTCAGCACGGCTTCGGAATCTTCAAAATCGGTGGTTAAGGTTATCTTTTTACTGATGGGATAGCTCTTATCCAAGAACTGGAGATTATCGAGCCCCAGATTGTTCGCCAAAACGAACGAAACCCCGTCCAGGGCAGCGTCGAGATTGGTGTGGGCAGAGAGCAGGGCGATATTATTCTGAATCATTTTGTAAATAATTCGTCCTTGCTCATCCGATGGGTTGATTCTTGATATATTCTGAAAGATAAGCGGATGATGTGAAACGATGAGCTCACATTTTTTATCGAGGGCTTCATCAACAATTTCTTCGGTAACATCAAGGCAGACAAGCACACGTGAAACGGGCGACGTTGAATCTCCGATCAACAAGCCAACGTTGTCGTAACTCATTTTTATTTCAGGTGGCGCCCACTGATGTATAAAATCTGTAATATGCCGTACCTGAGTGTTCATCTAACGGTTTCCCCTCTCATACACAGGAGAGCTTTGTGTTGAGGTTATACATGAGGGCATTTCTGCTGTAGCGTGTTGCTGTTTTGTCATAAGCTTTTTCACAGAATTAAAAATACGATTATTTTGTACCATTGAAAACCTTTTTAATCTTAAATTTGTGTTTTGGCAAACCAGGCGGAATGTTTCCTCCCTAATTCATTTTTAGTTACCTAAATCAAACCCAATAAACAGGCGTTATATGGCAATATCAGAGAATCTAAAACAGGTTCGGAAGCGAATTTCTGAAGCGTGTAAAAATTGCGGCAGAGATCCAGATGACATTACGCTGGTAGCCGTGAGCAAGACCAAGCCAAACAGTAATATTCTTGAAGCCCGTGAAGCCTCACAACTTCATTTTGGTGAAAATCGCGCGAAAGAGCTCCAGGATAAAATGGAGCAGATCGAGGACAAAGACATTCTCTGGCACTTTATTGGGAACCTGCAGACCAATAAGATTAAATATATGGTAGAACGGGTAGACTGGATCGACTCTATCCACAAAAAGAAAGCCCTTAAAGAGGTGGAAAAGAGAGCCTCAAGTATTGAGAGACATATTAACGTTTTGATACAGGTGAATATCAGTGATGAAGACCAAAAGAGCGGTTGTGACGCGGCAAAACTGGAAGGGATTCTGAAATATGCTCAAGATCTGAAGTACACACATGTTCGAGGCCTGATGGGAATGGCAACCTACACGGACGACCATGAAGTTGTACGTAAAGAGTTTAAACTGTTAAAAAAACTTCACGATGATCATATCCACCTGAATGGAGGAAATGTAGAGTTGAAGGAAGTTTCTATGGGCATGACAAACGATCTTGAGGTTGCAATTGAAGAGGGTTCTACGATGGTGCGTGTTGGCACAGCAATTTTCGGAGAGCGTAACTATTCTTAGTTCTGCACGTTAAAAATAGATGCGTTTTTCCTTAAATTTTCTATTTTAAAAAGAAAAGCATTATGTCTGCATGGATTTGGGTTTTAATTCCTCTGGTTGCTATCATTGGCGGTTACATTATAGACTACCAAAAGAACAAGATGAAATGGCAAAATCAAACCAGCAGTAATGAAAAAGATCTGGAAGAGATTAAACAGCTAATGCAGTTGATGAAAAAACGGATCGAAAACCTGGAGGCGATAGCTGCCGGAGATCCTGCCGATTTTTCAAAATCGGGAAGTAAGAATTGGGGCAAAGTGGAGATTGATGATCGGGAAACTCAAAAAGAGAAAAACAGATCTGAAGTTGAAAAATTTGCAAGAAAACAAAGGTGATTAATTATGGTGGGTGAAGAAGTAGCAGTTGTAGCTATTGTATTTGGGACGGTTCTTACAATTGTTTTTTTAGGAATCGTTGGCAGCATTATAAAAACGTGGATTAAACGCGGATCGGACTCCGGTGATCTCTCGAAAAACAAAGAGTTTCTGTCTGCCCTTCGCGAATTTAAAGAGAAAACCGATCAGCGATTGTCTAACATTGAAGCGATCGTTGCTAAAGAACATCCCAAAAAATCCGTTACGAAAAAATCGCTTAACCAGAAGGAACACTCCTCTTCAATTGAGATAGAACTCAACAATGAACCCGATAAAGAAGAATCCTCTAAATCGGGCAATCTGCGCAACATGTTAAATCAGTAACAGTTATCTTTAGTCAAAATAAAAAAGATCTCCTTATATGAACCTGACAGCCCTCGAAATTAAGCAACAGCAGTTCGAAAAATCGCTTAGAGGCTACGACGTATCTGAAGTTAGAGCGTACCTGAACCTTGTTGCCAGCGAATGGGAACATATGGTAGGGAAAATGCGGGAAATGGAGGCTCAGCTTGAAAAGATGGACGAAAAGCTGAAACACTATGAACGCGTAGAACAAGCGCTGCATGAAACCCTTCAAACCGCAAAAGACTCAGCCGAGCAAAAACTTGTTGGTGCAAAAAAAGAGGCTCGTATAATAATTGAAAAAGCTGAAATGGAGTCCGACGGCATCGTTCGTGAAGGCAACCAGCAGCGCCAGCAAATCCGCCAAAGCATACTTCGGCTGCTCGACAGGCGCGAAGAGATTATCGGCGGCATGAAATCATACCTCGAAATGGCTCAGGAGTCTCTTAATCACTTCTCGCGGGATGACGCCTCCCTGTTTACACCCCCTAAAAGTGACGCTGAAACGTCGAGGAGCCGACCGGAAACGAAAAAACCCGAAACTGTAAGCTCAAATAGTCGTTCGAACTTAAAAAACGAACAACCTATTCCACCCGGTCCAGAAAACCTGGATGATATTTTAGACGAGATCGAATAATAAATTTAATAACCACTGTACATGCCGTTTGAATCTGTAGAAACGTTCCGAAAAAAAAGAAGCGAAGCACTTCAATTTATTCAAAGAAAAACCGACCTGAGACCTAACTACATGCTGATTTTAGGCACCGGCCTGGGCCAGCTTGCCGATGAAATGGATATTGAGACGTCTATATCGTACGACGAAATTCCGCATTTCCCCGTCTCAACCGTAGAAGGCCACAACGGAAAACTACTTTTCGGTACGCTGGGCGGCAAAGAAGTTGTGGCAATGCAGGGGCGCTTTCACTACTACGAAGGCTACACCATGCAGCAGATTGCATTTCCTGTCCGTGTGTTGAAAAAGAATGGTGCGGATACTCTATTTGTGAGCAACGCCTGTGGCGGAATGAATCCAAACCACACCCGCGGCGATATCATGCTCATTCGCGATCATATCAACATGCTGGGCGACAATCCGCTAATGGGACCCAACGACGACGATCTCGGTCCACGCTTTCCCGATATGAGCGAACCCTACAGCGAAAGACTGGTGGATATAGCAAGAAATGTTGCCCTTGAAAATAATATCCAGATGCATCAGGGCGTTTATGTTGCTCTGAGCGGGCCGATGTTAGAAACTAAATCAGAGTATCGTTTTTTGAGATTAATCGGCGCTGATGTTGTAGGCATGAGCACGGTGCCTGAAGTTATTGCGGCAGTTCATATGGGAATGGAAACATTAGGAATTTCTGCAATTACAGATGAATGCTTTCCTGATTCATTAAAGCCTGTTAATATGGAAGAGATTTTAGAAGCCGCATCCATTGCAGAGCCCAAGATGACGCGTGTAATTGTTAATGTGCTTAAGAAACTATAATGCTGAACGCTGTTTTTATAACTCTAAAAATAGTAATTTCGACGAGAGACATCACCATTAAATCATTTAGCACATCAAACGTATGAGCTTTGACGATTTTGACAGAGATCCCGTTTGGAACGAACACCAATGGGAATCTCACTTAAACGAAATAGAAAAACGGAGCGAACAGCTTCGTAAATTCATCACATCCGATCCTAATGAAGATGTGCCGCGCTGGATAAGCCTGTTGCGGGAGAGCTACGACGAAATGGATGCAGTTGAAGCATTTATCGAAGAGGAACTACTATTCGATGAAGCCTATTTCCCCGAGGACGAAGATGAATGGGAAGATGAAGATGAAGACGACGATTTTGATGAAGACTTTTTCTTCAGAGATGAGATCCCCCCGTTCCTTGAAACCGACGATGACGATTTTGACTACGGTGAAGACTGGAAAGAGCTGAGCGATGACTTTACATATTCCGACTATGGGTCAATTGAAAATCTTAAAGTTTATCGTGATTCTATCGATCTGGCCGTTGATGTACTTAAATGGGGTGAATCTATTCCCGCTCACTTAATGAACCAGAGAGTTCATGAATTTGTAAGCAACACCTTGAAAATTGGTGCCAAACTTGCCGGGGGTTACTCTTTCGGTTTCGAAAGGGATGTTCTTGGCGGTAATATTGCCTACACTAAAAAAGCTCTCAATAGCTCAAATGATGCGCTTCTGAAGCTCCAGAACCTGAAAGGAAAATCTTATTTTCAGGGATCCGACTACGCAGACATCCATGAACGGCTGTTTGAAATCAGAAATGACATTGGAATTTATGTGCAGGAATTAAGAGATAAGTTCCTCTACGGAATTGAATAATAGTCCTTCAAACCGAATTTTATTCTATAAAAAAGGCCGGAATTCCCGGCCTTTTTTTGTATTGGTATACTGAATTCGATTTAAAGTCTTTAAATCAATTTATAATCTTCAATCTAATGAACATCCCCCTCAGTCCCCCTTTTTTAAGGGGGAGTTTTATGATCATAATTATACAATCAAACTCGGATTAAGTAGTACTCTGCCTACTCCTCAATCCAGATTTTTACCTCTTTTTCACCCCTGGAATTAATCGATCCGCGAAACATGCCGGGAGTGTTCATGTTCATCACGATGTTTCCATCCCGATCAACAGCAATAAATCCGGCTTCATCAGGCTGAAGACGTTCATTCAGCAGAAAATCTACGGCCCCTTCAAGAGAATAACCGCCAAATTCAACCAGGTTTGCAATAGTATTTCCCGATACCTGCTCCATAATTTTTTCACCCCAGCCTGTCGCTGATACTGCCACAACATGATTGGCAAAAGTTCCAGATCCAATAATGGGCACATCCCCAACACGACCAAACTGCTTGTTGGTCATGCCCCCTGTGGATGTTGCAGCCGCAAGGTTTCCATTGCTATCAATAGCAACAGCACCAACAGTGCCAAAATACGAGGCGTTGAGTGATTCGTAGTAGGGCTGAGCCTGTTTGATGTTCATGCTTGACTCTTCCTGTGCTCTTTGCCACTGCTCATAGCGATTCTGCGTGAAAAAATGATCATTTTCAACTCGTTCCACATCGGTTTGATCGGCGTAGAGCTCTGCTCCCTGGCCTGAGAAAAAGATGTGCCTTGACTCCTCCATCACCATTCGCGCAAGCGTCACGGGGTTTTTTACGGTTGTGAGCCCCGTTAAAGCACCGGCCTGCATTGAGCTTCCGTCCATAATTGCTGCGTCCAGCTCGTGGGTTCCATCTGCTGTAAATACAGATCCTCTTCCCGCATTAAAAAGCGGATTGTTTTCCAAATTGCGAACAACTTGTTCAACGGCATCAAGAGCGCTTCCTCCTTCTCGCAAGACAATTTGGCCGGTACGAACTGCCTGTTCAAGTCCATCGTAGTACTGCTGACGAACAGATTCGGGCAGATCCTGGGAAATAGTGCCTGCACCGCCATGCAGAGCTACAGCCCATTCAACCCGGTCTGACCCCTGATCGACCGAGCAGCCTGTAAAAATAAAAACTGTCGCCAGTACAACTACAGATATTGTCCAAAAAGAAAGAGTACGTTTATCCATGGTAAAGAGATTAAATGAAAATTTAAAAACTCATTGAATGTAAGTGTGAATGGATGAAATTAAAAAACCCGGCTGTTTAGACCGGGTTTTTCTTAAATATATTAACGCAAAAAGATATTAATCATCTTTCTTTTTGTCGCTGCCCCCTTTTAATCCAAACGACTGCAGAAACTCCATTGGGAATGGAATAAATGTAAATGTCGCATTTTCTTCACTAATTTCGTTCATCGTTTGCAGATAGCGAAGCTGCAGGGCTGTTGGCGTTTTTTCGATCATCTTACCGGCTTCAACCAGCTTTGCAGCTGCTTCAAACTCACCTTGTGCGTTAATAATTTTTGCACGCCGGTCACGCTCACTCTCAGCCTGACGGGCCATGGCACGCTTCATGGATTCAGGGAGGATGACGTCGCGAACTTCAACAGATACCACCTTGATTCCCCATGGATCTGTCTGGCGATCGATAATATCCTGAATTTTCTTACTGATCTTGTCGCGCTCGGCAAGGAGTTCATCAAGCTCAAACTGACCTAATACACTACGCAGAGTGGTCTGAGCAAGAAGGGATGTTGCCCCGATATACCGCTCAACCTGAATAACGGCTTTTTCAGCATCTACAACACGGAAAAAGGTAATCGCGTCTACATTAACGGTCACGTTGTCTTTAGTGATAACTTCCTGCTTATCCACGTTTATTGTAAGTACACGAAGATCAACTCGTTCAATTTTATCAATAAAGGGAATCAGAATAATAAGGCCGGGGCCTTTTGTTGCCTGGAATTTACCAAGACGGAAAACGACTCCCCGCTCATATTCGCGAAGAATTTTGAACATCTGTGGCAGAAATACCGACAGAAAGATTACAATCGTAATCAGCCAAATAATTAAGTTTGATAGTGCACCTGGATCATCCATTAGATAACTCCTCGTTATTTTCGGTTTGTTTTATTTTTGATTTTACAAATACTTTAAGTCCTTTAAATTCAACAATAATACACTTGCTGCCTTCCTCGAGCACTTCATCACTTTCTGCGCGCCAATACTCGCCATTATGAAATACTCTGCCCTCCATGTCAGGTGTAATTCGATCTGATACTTCTGCAACTCTGCCTACTTCAGATTCTATACCTGAATATATATCTCTGAACTGTGCTTTTATACCTGATGTAACAATCCAGGCAAAAAACAGCACGGTTAATAATGTAGCGGGAATAAGCCAATACCAACTCACTTGCATCTCCTCCGGGAGGTCTTGAAATAACATTAACGCACCTAAAAAGAATGACACTGCACCACCCGCTATAAGCAGTCCGAAAGCGGGGGTAAATGCCTCTGCCACAAATAAGAGTATTGCCAAGCCTATTAATAAGAAGCCTGCAATATTCACCGGCATCGCAGCAACGCCATAAAGTAATAAAATAAGAGCAATTGCACCTGCCATACCCGGAACAATTCCACCGGGGTTCGACACTTCTCCAATAATGCCATATATGGCTACCAGGGTAAGGATTAGCATAACTTCGGGGCGAATTAAAAAGCTGAAGAAAATCTCCGCAAAATTCTGAGGTATTCTGTTTTGAGCGGCACCGTCAGTGCGCAGTACATTTCCTTCTACTTCCATCCCGTCGATTTTAGCTAACAGCTCCTCGAGGTTGTCTGCCATCAAATCAATAACGTTAATTTCGAGAGCCCGGTCAGCGGTGATGGAGTCCCCATCCCGAACGGCAGACTTTGCCCACTCAGCGTTTCGGCCCCGCCGTTCAGCAATGGTTTCAATGTAGCTTTCAGAGAAGGCGAAGATCTTTTTTTGAGAAACGGTATCCATTTCTCCGCCCCCCATTGCTACAGGCGACGCTGCCCCGATATTAGTAGCCGGGGCCATAGCAGCGATGTGTGCTGCAAGCGTGATAAATGTACCCGCGCTCCCTGCATTTGCGCCTTCAGGCGACACATAAACGGCAATTGGGTGAGATGAACCGAGAAGTGCCTGTACAATCTCTTGCGTGGAATCAAGAAGGCCACCGGGAGTGTCAAGTTCTATAACCAGAAGTTCATCTCCGCGCTCCTGAGACGCCTTTAAACCCCTGTTAATATACTGGGTTGTAGTAGGACCAATGGTTCCGGAGACAGAAATAATACTAACTGTACCGGGTGCCCCGTCGGATTGCGGCTGCTCTTGCTGCGTGTCTTGCAATACAAATGCACTGCCAACTAAAAACAAGATTGCAGAAATGAAGTAGTTCTTATTCATCATAGATGTTGCTAAGGTATTAATAGATGCATCAAGATACCCAAAGATGCTGTCTGATATGAAGATACACATCACAAATGTTTGTAACGTGAATCAACAACATTCCCTGAGTTCATTTAGTTTATTTGTTTACCGTCTGAAATCACTATTTAGCCGTTCAATCTTATGTCTGCCTACATCTATAGAGCTTCAGATAATTTTTAAAATTTTATCATAACGATAACCAAAAACTTCAAAACCTGCAGACCATACTGGCTCAATGATTTAAATCACATTATTTTTTCACGCCAATCGTACTGCAACGCCTGATGTCGGTATCGTTTAACTGGATACTGTTTTTTGTTTATTAAATCAAAGTATCATGCATTTAACACAGATAGCCATCATAAAGCACTGTGGGAGAGGTTTCTCCCCTGAATCCTTAAACGGCTCAGAAAATTTTTGGCAAACAGCGTCAACTAAATTTTATCTACTCCTCTTCACTTCCCAATACTGAAAGGCCGAACTGCATTCCACTATTTATATGTCATTAATTGAGTCCGTTAAAGAAAATAAAACCAATTCAAACGCACTCCAGACTTCAAAAGAATTGGTAAATTGAGGAAGCCAAAAGATCTGCGAAAAATAGAATAGTTACCACACTATTCTGAGTTCATTTTAAAAAATTTTACTCTCAAAACTCCCCTTCCCTTCAAGAGATGGCAAGGTACTCAACAGATTGAGGAAAAAACGATGGACACCCTACTAAATTTTACTATGCTTACGCTGCATATTCAAAAAATAAGCCTCTTTTATTAGGGAAGACTTCCTCTTAGATCCTGTTATAGGGCTAGCAATCGAGGTGAGGTTATTCAGACCCGCCGCTTTCCCTTCGCCTCAGATACTGGACGATATATTTGCCAAATACATCAAACTCCAGATTTAGTGGATCACCCTCTTTTTTTGAAGCGAGATTTGTGTAATCCCACGTATACGGGATGATCGCAACCGTAAACCTATTTCCCATATTTCTGGCTACCGTAAGGCTGATTCCGTCAACTGAGATACTTCCTCTCCCCACAATATAATCCTGGTACTCCTCAGGAAACTCTATCGTTACTAATATGTCGGCTTCATTCTGTTCAATGGATGATATAGTTCCAACGGTATCCACATGCCCCTGAACAATATGTCCTTCAATGGCTTTTTCGAGCGTTAATGAACGCTCAAGATTTACCGGGCTTCCCTGCTTCACTGTTTTGAACGATGTTTTTCGAAGCGTCTCCTCTACACACTGAACTGTAAACGTGGCTTCATCACATGAGACAACTGTGAGGCAAACTCCGTTTACCGCGATACTTTCATCGATGTGAGTATCGCCGGCAAACGAGCACTCAATCGATATCTGAACTGCACCTTTAAGAGGTGTTAATTCTTTTACGTTTCCAACTTCTGATATGATTCCTGTAAACATGTCAATTCATTATAATTCTGCGGTTAATAACATATCCGGTCCAACACGAGTCCACGAATATTTTTTGAAGGGAACCAGATCTTCCATACGGTTCATTCCCAGTCCCTGAATGCTTTTTGTACCGCCGCCCAGCAGTTTAGGGGCCATAAACATCTGCAGACGGTCAACAAGACCAGCTCGCAAAAATGCGCTCGCCAGGTCGCGCCCTCCTTCAACAAGAAGGGATGTAATACCCAAATTAGCCAGTGCCCGCGTCGCTTGTTTCAAATCTGTATGGCCATGGCTTTCGTCAACGGCTACAATTTCGCCCCTGAAATAGTTTCTTTGCAGCATTTTTAGCATCGGATCAGCCTTTTCATCCGCTTTTTTCCTGTTGTGGGTCAAAATAATCGTTTTCTCTTCGTACTGATCACTAAACACGTTCAGATTCTCTGGCAGCTCAAGCGGGCCGTCTATTACCACGCGCCGCGGCTGACGCCCTTCTACAAGGCGCACCGTGAGTGATGGGTTATCTGTCATGGCTGTATTACGTCCGACGAGCACAGCGTCCTGCTCGCTCCTCCAGCGATGCCCCAATGTACGTGAGTCTTTAGATGTAATCCATTTAGAATCGCCGTTCGGCGCAGCAATGTAACCATCGGCCGTTTGCGCAATTTTGAGAGTAATGAATGGCCTGCCAAACTCAATAAAATGTAACCACGCCTCATTTAACCTCTTCGCCTCCTCTTCCAGCAGTCCTACATCTACGGCAATGCCTTCTTTTTTTAGAATATCGATGCCTTTGCCATCAACTTCCGGAAACGGATCGCGCATTGCCACCACTACACGGGCTATCGGAAGTTCAGCCAGCATTGTGGCACAGGGCGGTGTTTTACCCTGATGAGCGCACGGCTCAAGAGTTACGTAAACCACAGCACCTTTCAGCAGCTTTTTGTTCTTCACAGACTGAATGGCGATCACTTCGGCATGCTCTTTTCCATATTTCCTGTGGAATCCTTCGCCAATAATATCACCATTTTCAGAAAGGATAACGGCACCAACCATCGGGTTTGGCGACACATAGCCTCTCCCTTTTTCAGCGAGGCTTAGAGCTTTCTGCATCCAAATTTTGTCTTTCTCTTTGGCCATATGGTACCTGTAATGTTTCGAACCTTCTTAAAACAGAAAAGGGCAAGAAGATGATTCTCGCCCTTTTCATAATAATGAATCAATATTGTTTTTCGCTATCGACCCAAAATACGGCTTCGATTATCGCGAATGCTTGCTTCTTCTTTTAATTTCTCAATAAACACGCGGTTAAATGAGGCAAATTTCTGCTGTTCCAGCTGATTTTTGATTTGCGAACGGTCACCAGATGTCATGTCGTCTGCATTTGCAGTACTAACCTCGTTTACACGAATAACAAATACTCCGTTTTCACCTTCAATTACATCCGATTGATCGCCAACGTCCATTGAAAATATTCTGCCTACTATTCCGGGCTCGCGACCTGCGCCGGGGACTGTGGCTGATGCCATTCGGATATTTTCTGCCACCTGAACTTCTTTGCCGGCTTCAGAGGCGAGATTCTCAAGCGATGTTCCACTGGTGTACATGTTGCGAACCCGCTCCATCATTGCACTTTTGCGCTTATCGTTTTTTACAATGCTTTCCAGTTGGCTGCGCACCTCAGAAAACGGACGTGTTCCCTCCGGAGTTTTCTCGAGCAGCTGAACCACAATAAACTGTTCATCCAGTTCAATTGGATCTGAAATTCTGTTAACACGCATATTTTCCAGCTCCATCAGTGTCTGCTGACTCTGTCCGAGCCCCGGAATAAAGTTATTCCCTTTCGTTGCGGTAGCTGTGCGAACCTCATACTCTCTGCGTTCCGCTTCTTCGAGAAATCCATCATCAGATGCGAAAAACTCAAAATCGCGCGCGCTCTCAGCAAGACGGTCGATGGTGCCTACAGGATCCGCTTCAACATTGTAAGAAAATGCGGCAAATTTAATTTCATCCCCGCGCTCATCAATTTTTTTCAGGATGTGGGGTGCATCATTAATCATAATCACTTCAGAAACTTCCCCGACTTCGAGGTCAACTACAGGCTGATATTCGGGGCGTATCTGATCGCGCTGGACGTATGAACCTCTGAATGGAGTGGCCGATTGATTTTGGGTAAAGAACAGGGAATCTTCTTCAGTCTCGGCTAATCTTGGTCTCATCTCTTCAACGTCGCGAATTGCGTTAGCTGTATCTTCGGCGGTTGGTCTGATATCCCAGCTAACATATCTGAACCGATAGGTTTCACTACGCTTAAACTGATCTGAGTTATTTCGCAAATAACTGCGCATTTCATCTTCAGTAGCGGTAATCTCGTCGTCTGAGATGTCTGCATAGGGAAATCGCACAAACTCAATATCGGCATAGGAGTTGTTCTTCATATACTGGTTTCGGATATCGAGGTTGCTCACTCTCATTCCTGAACCTATAAAGTTATTCATTTTCTGCTGACGCCTGTCATCCCGGAGCTGCTGCTCAATCATTATCCAGATTTCGCTGTTTTCAGGCGCGTCGATTGCTGCCTGAAGTGCTATTCTGTCGATTGTGCCATCCTGCTGCTGAAACTGCTGCCGGATAAACGGGGCGGGGTTATCTCCGGTAACCATGTTGAGCAGTTCGCGGTCGGTAACCGATATACCCATATCGTCCATTTTCTGCTGCATTAGTCTCGAAGCCACAAGGTCTTCCCACGCCTGCTGCTCGAGAGCTGCCCGCGTTTCAGCCGTCATGATTCCACCTTCACGCTGATTGTACTCGTCAGTGTAGTAGCTGACTCTTTGGTTATACTCTTCAATAGAGATTCCATCGCCGTTCACTGAGCCCATGTTAGATGGGCCGGCTGTTATACCGCCAAAGAAATCTACATCAGCCAAAACCCAAAGTATTCCAAAAGAGAATATCAGTATCCACAATATTGATGCGGTACTGTTTCTCATCTTTTCCATTACACCCATAACAATCCTCTAAAAGAGCTTTATTTTACAATTGATTAAAAGTGATCCTTAACACGTTGTTCATTCTGATCACTTGTTGACTTCGTTTGTCGTTACCGAAAAGATCCGTAAAATACGGCATATAAACAGATAAAGAGCCTTAAAAGTTACGACAACATCGCTATAATTGCAACGCGGATAGAGATTGAAAATTGAGCCGGTTTTTTTAAAAAATTTCAATGATGCTCATGTGTCTCAAAAATCGGCCCGGGTTTTCATTTATACTTTTTACGAGCTCATTTAACTCTTTTGTCAGCTCATCGAGGTTATCGTACACAGCAGGGTCGTTTACCATCTTACCCAGAGTTCCCTCGCCACTGTTCACTTTTTCGATGATTTCATTAAGGCCCGTGGTGGCGCCCTCAAGCTCAATGCGTATCTGTTCGAGGTCCCGGATATTACTCTCCAGCGTTACCATAAGGCTGTCTACCCGCGGGCGACTATCGGCTGCAAGGGTGTCGAGCTGGGCCAGCATTGAACTTCCCGACTCTATTGCCAGGTCGATTTCCGTCTGCTTGTCCTCTAAAATAGCCGCAATTCGCTCCGTAGCATTTGATGTGCTGCGCAGCGTTTGGGTCATTGAAACTCTTGCTTCGTCATCAAATGTTTCGTTTAGTTGTCCCAGGAATCTATTGAATTCTGTAAACGTGCTTGAGAGATCATCACCCAGCTCCTCTCCGCGTTTCCCAAGGGTCTCCATCATGCTTTCAACGTAAACGCCTTCAATCTCTTCGCCATAGGCCACAATCTCAGATGAGTCTCCTAATTCAATCACAATAGATTTGCCTTCAATCAGCCCCAGTGACGTGAGGTAAGCTACCGATCCTCTTGGGAGAGGTCGCTGCATATCCAGACGCATTTTAATTTGTACGCTGTCGGCTTGTGTGAGGCGAACATCACTGACAGACCCTACTTTTACGCCCCGCACAAACACCTGGCTCCCTGTTCCCAATCCGTCTACCCGCTGAAATGTGGTTGATACTTCCTGCGATTGCCGCAGAATGGGAATGTCCGACATAAACCGAAACCCTACTACTGCCGCAATGGCTGCGAGTAAAACTGTAATTCCTACTTTTGCTTCGCTGCTAATATTCAATGTTACCTCGGTGTATTAAATTTGATATTCACTGGCCCGCACAAAGGCTTCCAGCTGTTCGTGATCGCTTTTACGAAGATCTTCAGTTGTTCCAAACCAGCTAAGTTTTTGCTGGTCTAAAAATGCCACTTTATCAGCAACTTCTAAAACACTGTGCATGTCGTGAGTTACAACAATAGAGGTAATCTCAAGCTCATCCGACATCCGTATGATAAGTTCATTGATTTCATCGGATGTTTGAGGGTCCAGCCCGGAGGTGGGTTCATCGTACATAATGTACTCCGGCTCAAGAATAATCGCCCGGGCCAGGCCAACACGTTTACGCATACCACCCGATAATTCAGAGGTCTCTTTATCGTGTACATTCTCAAGATTCACCTGCTGAAGTGCATTCATCACCAACTCTTCAATCTGATCCTCCTTATAGTCTGTAAAATATCGCAGAGGAAACGCGATATTTTCAAACGTGTTGATAGAGTCGAAAAGTGCGGACCCCTGAAATAATATCCCGAACTTTTGCCTCAGTATACGCTGAGACACATAATCCTGGGCGTGGATATCGCTTCCGTCGATTTCTACTGTTCCTGTATCGGGGTAGAGCAGGGCGTTGATATGCTTAAGAAGAACTGATTTCCCGCAGCCCGACCGCCCGATGATAGCCACAGTATCTCCGTCTTCTATCGTAAACGTAACATCTTCCCATATCAGAAGATCTCCGAAGCTTTTTTTAAGATTTTTTATTTCAATCATAATTGCTCTTATAATAAAAGGGCTGCAAGCACAAAATCGGCAAGCAGCACAATCATACAGCTTAATACAGTAGCGTTTGTTGTACTCGTACCCACACCTTCTGCGCCTCCGGTAGCGTAGTACCCTTTATAGCACGATATAGACGTGATGATAAAGCCAAATACAAACATTTTAACAAAACCGAAAATAAGCGTCCACGGGTTAAAATACATCCGTGCGCCCTGCAGGTAATCCATCATTGGCACAGTGCCTGTAAACATTCCTGCCAGCAAACCACCGCCCACACCAAATATACTGGCTACGATATATAAAACCGGAAACATTAAAACTCCGGCAAGCACACGCGGTACCACAAGAAAAGAGACCGAGTTGAAGCCCATCGACTCAAGCGCATCAACCTGCTCGGTGACCCGCATTGTTCCGAGTTCAGTGGCGATTCTTGCGCCAACTTTCCCTGCTAATACGAGACTCGAAATTACCGCGGCCAGTTCAATCAGGATCGACTCCGATACAATCGCCCCAATTGTTGAGAGTGGAATAAACGCGGAATCGAGCTGATATGCCGACTGTATCGTCATCACTGAACCGGTAAAAAAGCCGGTTAGCATAATAATCGGCACAGAGTCGTACCCGATTTTAACCATTTCATGGGAAAAACTTTTGCGGTACGTGCTAAACTCTGTTGATGAGCGCAATGCCTGATAGAGCAAAGAGCTATATTTGCCTAATTCTTGAAATGCATTCATTCGCTGAAAAATAAAATCTTCAAGCTATCTGCCCGTTTATTCTTTCGGGTGGTTTGTTTTTGGTTATATTACGAAACATTTTTTCCAATTGTGGTTTGAAATACGTGACGTTTTTTAAGGTTATTTGGTTCATTTTAATATACTCTTTCATAGCTGTTCAGGCCGGAGCGCAACAGTCGGGAAATAGTGTGTTCAAGTTTCTCGAACTGAGCGGAGATGCACGCTCTGCCGCTCTTGGAGGCTCACACGCTGTATTTATAGAACCACAATCTTCGCAGTTTACACATAACCCTGCACTTCTGAGTGCATCCACAACGGATGAACTCCATCTGTCGTACATGAACCATATCAGTGATATTCGTTTTGGAACGGCGAGCTACGCACATTCAGTACCTAAACTCGGTATTTTTTCTGCTTCAGTCCGTTTTCTTAACTACGGTGACATGAGAAATTACGACGAGTTTGGAACAGATCTTGGTTCCGCAACGGCCAGTGATTTAGCTGTAACAACAGGTTTCTCGGCAGAACTTGCTGAAAACTTCAGCTACGGTCTTTCGGCCTCCGCAATATACTCCTCCATTGCAGGGTATCAATCTACAGCTTTATCCCTTTCAGGCGGACTTCTTTACAGAATGCCCGAGCGAGAAACGTCATTTGGCGTTTATCTCAACCATGCCGGTAAGCAATTATCTACCTTCAACGGTATCTCAGAACCTCTGCCCCTGAATATTGCCGCAGGAGTTGTGCACAGGCTTCAGTATATTCCGGTGCGTCTTTACCTGACCCTTCAGCGTCTGAACAGCTGGAATCTTGAGAATGCAAATGATTCGGAGCCGCCATCATTTATTGAAAACCTGTCGAGGCACATGCTCGTTGGTGCTGAATTTCTGTTTGGTGATCGTATTACAAGCAGAATTGGTTATGATTATTGGCTACACGGGCAAACTCAGACAGGAAAACGGCTCGACGGTGCCGGTATCAGTCTCGGCGTTGCTATACACCTCAACAGGCTTACGGCAGATTTCTCGAGAACCAGTTTCAGCGATATGGGCAGCGTCGTACAGCTTGGAGTAAGCCTGCCAATGTAGATTCTGCCGTAAATACAGTTCATTATAACCGGCTTCTTTTTTTTTTAAAACTCAATTTAGTACACAAAATCAATTTTAGACTTTACCTACCATGATTCGATATTTTACATCCGGAGAATCTCACGGCCCCTCGTTAACCGGAATTGTTGAAGGCGCGCCGGCAGGGCTCAACATTACAGAAGACGAAATTGAAAAACATCTTGTACGCCGGCAGAAAGGGTACGGAAGGGGCGGTCGAATGGCCTTCGAAAAAGACCGCGCCACATTTCAGTCCGGAGTTCGATTCGGAAAAACAACGGGTGCGCCCATTGCTTTAACTATGCCAAACAGAGCGTATGAGAAAGATAAAAGCAACTGGCCCGTTGTTATGGCGAAAGAGGGCCCGAGGGGCGATGTAGAACGAATCACCCTTCCGCGTCCCGGTCACGCCGATCTTGTAGGAACCCAGAAATATAACTTTGATGATATTCGCCCGGTTATAGAGCGCTCAAGTGCACGCGAAACAGCCATGAGAGTAGCCTGCTGCTCTATTGCCAGAAAATTTCTGCGGGAGCTGGGTATTCAGATTGGAGGCCATGTTATACAGATTGGTGCCGTAGGATACGATTCCTGGGAACAGGTTCGGGAAATTGCCGATCCTTATCTTGAAGAGGGTGCCGAGAAAATTTTTAACCATGCCGACGAATCTGATGTTCGCTGCCTTCACCCTGAGCTGAGTGCAAATATGAGGGAAGAGATCAAATTGCGCCGCAAAGAGGGAACGTCACTCGGCGGGATTTATGAAATATTGGTAACGGGACTGCCGGCCGGGCTGGGAAGCTATGTTCACTGGGACCGGAAAATTGACGGGAAGATTGCGCAGGCCATTGTCGCCACACAGGCGATGAAAGGAGTAGAGATTGGGCTCGGTTTCGAAGCAGGCCACCGTCAGGGTCACGATGTTCACGACGAAATTATTTACAACGATACATTTAAACGACGCACAAATCGCGCCGGTGGTATTGAAGGGGGGATGACAACAGGCATGCCCATGATTGTACGCGGCGTCATGAAACCAATTCCCACCATGATCAAACCGCTTAAAACTGCAGATCTGGATACCAAAAAAGAAGAAGATACCCGCTATGAGCGTTCCGACGTGTGCGCTTTGCCGCGTGCTGTAGTTGTTGCAGAGAGTGTTATCGCACCTGTGCTTGCAAACGCGATTCTCGAAAAGTTTGGCGGCGACTCAATGGATATAATTTTAAAGCGTTATAAAGAAGAAACAGGATATGGCAGCTAATGGCAATAAGATCAGCCGGCTCGCCAAGACCATTAAACGCGACCCGGAAGACACATTTTCAAAATTTGCGCTTGCGCTGGAACTCTTAAAGGCCGAAAGAGTTGAAAAAGCTCAATTGCTCTTTGAAGCAGTACTCAGGCAAGACCCTGACTATTTGGGTGTTTATTACCACCTTGGCAAACTGTATCAATCACGCGGTTTGTTTTCTGAAGCACTTCGGCTTTTTGAAGACGGCGTGTCTCTGGCGGCAAAGAAAAATGAACTCAGAACTAAATCAGAACTAAATGAAGCTATTCAGCAGCTTCAATACGACATGGAAGAGTAGCATTATGTTTACGAGATTCTTTTTTACAGTTTCGGTAATCATTATCACAGTAATTCTTTTCTTTCCGAACGGCAGTGCACAGGCACAGGTTGCCGGGCAAACCCATACCGTAGAGAGTGGCGAAACTCTGTTCAGTATCTCCAGAACATTCGATGTAACGGTTGGCGACCTGCGGCGCTGGAACCGGCTCGACTCCGATAACCTGAGCGTAGGGCAGGAGATATTGGTAGGTCCCCCGCGCGATCAGGACACTATTATACATACTGTTGAGCCGGGCGAAACGCTTTTTGGTATTTCAAGGCAATATGGAGTTTCCACTGCTGAAATACAGTCATGGAATAATCTCGACGGCCCCCAATTGAGCACCGGACAGGAGTTAACCATTTTCCGGCCGGACGATTCTTCAGCAGAAGCTGAAACAATCCCGGACGAAGTTCCCGAAGATGTAGATGATGTAATGGAAGATCGTACGCCCCGAGAATCTTTAGTGAGAGACCGCGATGGCGAGCGGGGCACCACTTACTACACTGTTCGCAGTGGCGACACCCTTACCCGAATTGCCCGTGAGCATAACATGACTCTGCCCGAGCTTCGGCGCCTGAATGATCTGCAGTCTGATGTTATAAGTATTGGACAGCGAATTACTGTTCGTGATGTTCAAACTGCACCATCAATTGCCGACGGCGCAGAAGAATCCACACCACAGGGTAAATTTGTGAACTACAGAGTAGAATCAGGGGAGTCAGTGGGTGAACTGAAAACCAAATTTAAGATGACGCGGGAAGAATTAAACGCTCTGAATCCAGATCTGGACCTCGCTTCCATATCTGCGGGACAGCGCGTTACCATTTTGCTGCCACCTTCGAGGGATTTTGAAAATCCATACCGCAAGGGGGCATCTCTTGAAAATCTCGGTGAAATTGCTGTATCCGTTTACAGTGACTCAGATGTTGCAGATCCAACCACCAGTGGCGAGCTCTACAATCCCGATTACCTGACCGCCGGCCACTCTAATATGCCACTGGGGAATATCGTGTATATTGAGAATCCAACTACAAAGAAAGGTGTGTACGTTCGTATTAATGACCGCACCTCGGGTAACGGAATGAAACTTTCGCACAAGGCCTACGAAATGCTCGGATTCACTTCCATCCAGCAGGCTAAAGTTATTGTTTACCTGGATCAGTAAAGGCTTCTACTTGAAACAATCTGCTATTAAAACCTATTTTCGTCAGACTTCAGGGCTATATTACAGCTACATCTTTGCACTGCCATTGTTTTTGCTGTATGAGCTGCTTATCCGGCTCTCGCAGGCCGGACAGGATCAGATGGTTCGAATATCTGTTGATATTTGGTTTCAAACCATCTTCTCGTATTTCGGCCTGGACGCACTGACGGCGGCTCTCTCCGTTGCGGCTATCATCGGGGCGTATATATTATACAGAAATCGAGGATCGCTGCCCCCACTTAAAGGCCGCTATTTCATGTGGCTGATTGCTGAATGCATCTTATATGCTATACTGTTCGCAATCTTGATCAGCCAGTTCCTGGAGCTAATTTTAAACCTTGATATCCAGGACAATCTTGACCGTCTATCAAAATTACAGCTCTATGCTCTATCTTTGGGGGCAGGTCTGTATGAAGAACTCTTTTTCCGTGTAATTTTAGTTTCCGGATTATTTTACTTTTTTAACTATTTTTTCAGGAGCAGAAAAAGCTCTTATATCGCCGCTGCGATCATTGCAGCAATTGCGTTTAGCAGCGTTCACTACGTAGGTGAATTTGCTGACAGCTTGACCCTGGGCAGCTTCTTATTTCGGTTTCTGTTTGGTTTGACATTAAATGTTATATATGTTGTACGTGGGTTCGCATGCGCTGCATGGACCCATGCCTTATATGATTTAATTGTTGTTTTTAGGCTATAAAATCTTGTAATTACAAATGTTGTTCATCAAAACCTACACAGCACATTGATAGTATCAATTTGATAATAGAGTGCATCGGTATTAGATTCTTTGAATGAAATCTGTAGGTTTACAGTTTGTTTAGTTGTCTAGACCTAAATAATTTAATTTTTCACTTACGTTCTGGGTAATACGGGATGGCAGAACTCACTAAAAAAGAAATTCGAAAGCAAGCTGACTTCAATGAGGAGATCATCCCTCATCTTGATGCGCTATACAATTTTGGCTTGCGTCTTACATCCGATCCAAATGATGCTGAAGACCTTGTACAAGACACAATTGTAAAGGCTTATCGATTCTTCAGTAGTTATGAAAAAGGTACAAATGCTAAGGCATGGCTTTTTAGAATTTTAAAAAATTCTTACATCAACAATTACAGACGTAAGTCTAAAAAGCCGCAGCAAGTTGACTACGACGAGGTGGCTACTTTTTATGAAACCATCAGGGCCGAGAGAACCGACACGTCTGACCTGGAAGATACCATGTATCGAGAGCTGATTGACGACGATATTACAAAGGCTCTGGATCAGATTCCGGAAGACTTCAGAACCGTTGTGCTTCTTTGTGATGTGGAAGATTTTACCTACGAAGAGATCGCTAATATGCTCGATGTTCCTATTGGAACCATCCGCTCAAGGCTTCACAGGGGACGTAATTTATTGAAGGCTCAGCTTCTGGAATACGCTGGAAATCGCGGCTACATCGAAGATTGATTAAGTTTTCTAAAACCACTTATTGATTTGTTATCTAGGGAGTGTGATTCGAATGGTTGTTCCCTGACCGACTTCTGATTTCAATACGAAAATTCTACCTCCGTGGTACTCCTCAATAATGCGCTTTGTAAGGCTTAGTCCAAGTCCCCAACCTCTTTTCTTGGTACTATAACCCGGCTTAAAGATTTCATTTAAATATTTTCGGTCAATTCCAGATCCTGAATCTTCAACATCTATGATCACTTTGTCTCCATTTTCAAAAACACGAACGGAGATAAATGCATCTCCCTCTGTCTCTTTTATTGCGTCCATCGAGTTTTTGATGAGATTTTCAATGGCCCACTGAAAGAGTTCGGGGTTCAGCCTCAGCTCCGCTGTTGTTTTAATTGACTTTTGCACATCTACTTTTTTGCTCAGTTTTGGAAGACGGCGCGTCATATAGTCAATCACCTGATCTACAATCGGCTCAACCCTGACTTTTTTCAGCTCGGGTTCAGATCCGATTTTATTGAAGCGTTCAGCAATCCCTTTTATACGGCCAATATCATTTTCTATTTCGTATACAATCGTCAGAGTTTCATCATCCTCTTTATTATTCTCTTTCAGCAGCTGCACCCAGCCGTACATGCTCGATAGAGGGGTGCCGAGCTGATGAGCGGCCTCCTTCGCCATTCCCACCCATAAATTTGATTTTTCCGACCGGTTAATACTTCTGTAGGTCAGATAGCCGATTCCGATCAAAAGTGCCAAAAACCCAAATTGGAAAAACGGAAAATATCGCAGATACTGTACCGTCTGACTCTCGCCAAAGTAGACAAAGTTTAGCATAGACTGATCTCCCTCACCGCTGGAAATTACAATGGGATCATTAATTTGGGCAAAACGCTGCACCACTTCAGGATTCACCTCTTCATCGATAAACCTCTGCGCTACAACTGCACCCGATTCGTCCGTTACAATTGTTGGAATGGAGTAACGGGTATCCACCACCAGCTCGTCTGACACGAATTGCAGTGTGGGCTGGGTCGACTCCACCTCCTCAATCATCCTGATAACGCTATCCGGAACCTGTTCAATACCCTGCAAGACCTGTATTGACTGAAGAAGGTTGTTTGTGAGCCTGTCGTGTATTGGGTCAAGATTAAATTCGAGAGACTTTGCCCAAAGCTCAACGCTTGCACGCTCATGCTCCAAAATCTCTTCAACAAGCATACGATTGTAAAAAAAAGACGCTGCGGCTAAAAGTATAAGCATGGCGATCAGCGCGACCTTAATCCAGTTTAAAGGCAATAGATTCTGCATAAATTAAATCATTGGTTCAGTCAGTTCTTACTATAAACCTGAGTTCAGTTCAAAAACTTTTATCGTTAATTTTTTAAGAATTCTCCTCTGCCAAGGGCCTCATTTTTTAAACACAAAGCGTAAGCCCAGTGAAGTAAAGAGGGGTGTTCACCCAGATGTACATATACCGAGTAATCATCCGCCTTAATCCCCTTTTGTTAAGGGAAACTCTTAAAGTTAAATTCATAACCAAATTCAGGCTGAAACCAATATCAGAAAAGATTCAGGAGTATGCGAATCTCTTCTTAACGACAGGAAACCGTTTCTTCATGCCGGTATAGCAGAAACAAAAAAACCCATGCTTTTAACACGGGTTTTTTTAATAGAGAATGTAAAGTCGAGAAACTAAGCAGACGCTTTTTGCTTCTCATAGATCGGGGGTGCTTTTTTCTCGATCGTCTCCTTAGTAATAATACAGCGCTTCACATTCTTCATTGAGGGGATGGTAAACATAATGTCGAGCATAGCGTCCTCGAGTATAGACCGAAGGCCTCTCGCGCCGGTTTTGCGGTCCCTGGCTCGTTCAACAACAGCGTGGAGTGCGTCTTCCTCAAACTCAAGCTCAACATCCTCCATCTGAAACAGTTTCTTATACTGTTTAGTGATGGCGTTGCGAGGTTTCAGCAGAATTTCAATCATCGCCTCATCAGAGAGCTGCTCCAGCCCGCAGATAATAGGTATACGACCAATCAGTTCCGGAATCAAACCAAACTTTTGAAGATCTTCAGGCTCAACATGGGTAAAAATGTCCGGATCATTCCTGTCGAACTTCACCTGGTCGGCCGACTGAAAGCCCATTGAGCTTACCGACAGCCGCTGTGCGATTACTTCTTCAAGACCGCTAAATGCCCCACCGCAGATAAACAAAATCTCTGAGGTATCGAGCTGAATGAAGCTCTGTTCGGGATGTTTACGGCCCCCTTTAGGAGGAATATTAGCCGTGGTGCCTTCCAAAATTTTCAGCAGTGCCTGCTGGACTCCCTCACCGGATACATCCCTTGTTATGGAGGGATTATCGCTCTTGCGGGACACCTTATCAATCTCATCGATATAGATGATTCCGCGCCGTGCACGGTCAACATCATAATCGGCAGATTGCAACAGATTGCTAAGAATACTCTCAACGTCCTCACCTACATAGCCGGCCTCTGTCAGAACGGTTGCATCGGCAATGGTAAACGGCACATCAATCACTTCGGCAAGCGTACGGGCAAGAAGGGTTTTCCCCACGCCGGTAGGCCCCATCAATGCAATGTTGCTCTTTTCAATTTTTGTATCGTCGCCGGAAATAGACTGCGATCCGGATATTCGTTTGTAATGGTTGTACACTGCAACGGAAAGAGCTTTCTTTGCGCCTTCCTGGCCAATCACATATTCATCCAGCTTCGCCTTTATCTCAATTGGCTTAAGCATAGGTTTATACTGCCGGTTTCTTCTTTTCGACAGAGACGAGAGATCACTCTCGATGATCCCGGAAGCGTCTTCAACGCAGTGATTGCATATAAATACTTCCGGGCCCGCTACCATCGAGTCAACCTCGCGGCTTGAGCGTCCACAGAAGGAACAGTTTACAAGTTCGCCGTCTTTCTTAGCCATGATGACTCTTTTACTCTTTAGTTACTCTTAATCTTTTTTCGTTTTCCGCTTCATCACGGTATCAACAAGTCCGTATTCTACAGCTTCATCTGCAGACATCCACTTGTTACGATCAGAATCCTTTGTAACCTGTTCATGAGTCTGTCCGGAGTGATCGGCGATGATGCCCGTCAGTTCTTTCTTAATGCGAAGAATTTCGGCTGCTTCAATTTCGATATCACTCGCTTGCCCCTGTACACCGCCGAGTGGCTGGTGAATCATAACACGGGCGTGCGGCAGAACGTTACGTTTGCCTTTTGCGCCAGCAGTAAGCAGTACAGCCCCCATGGATGCAGCCATACCCACGCACGTTGTGGAGACGTCACATTTCAGATACTGCATGGTGTCGTATATTGCAAGCCCTGCAGAAACCACTCCGCCGGGGCTGTTGATATAAAGGTTAATATCTTTTTCAGGATCCTGTGACTCAAGAAACAGCAACTGTGCCACAATGATACTGGCTACAGTATCATTTACCGGGGTGCCTAATATCACGATGCGATCTTTCAGCAGGCGAGAATAAATATCGTATGCACGCTCGCCGCGGCTGGTGGTCTCAACCACCATCGGTACCAGATTGTTTTGAATTTGGTTGATTTCACCCATGGTTGGAATTTCTAAAATTGGTTGTTTCACGGCTTGCTACCTTTTTAATGATTTACGATTCTTTTTCTTCTGACTCTTCTTCTCTCTTCTTACGAAATTCGTCTTTTGAGAGTTCATTTATAGTAACAGCATCGTTCAATTTATCAAAAACTTTATTTTCACGGATGCTGGTGCGCAGGCTTTCGAGCTGATTTGGATTTTGAGCGTAGTAGCTCTTCATCTGGTCAACCGGAACGCCGTGCCGCGCTGACTCCATACCGATAAACTCATCGATATCTTCAGGGCCAATCTCTATATCGTCAAATTTTTCCTGCAATTTTTCGCTGATAAACGCCCATTTACCTTCGCGAACGGCCTGGTCCTTCAAATTATCTTTGTACTCCTCTTCGTTAAAATTTGGAGGAAGCTGACCGCCTGACTGCTGTTTGGCGTAGTCGACGTAAGAATTCTGGATCTGATTAACCATCACCTCAGGAATATCAAAATCGTGCGCTTTGGTCAGCTCTTCAACAACATCCTGCCGGAACACATCTTTAGCAGACTGATCGTAATACTGCTGCATACGGCTTTTTAAAAAGCTTTTGAATTCATCGATGTTCTTTGCTTCACCATTACTTTGCTCTTTGGCCAAAGCATCTGTCAGCTCTGCTTTTTCCATCTTTTCAACATTTTTAACGTGCAGCTGAAAATTATCTAATTCTCCTTCTTCTCCAAGCTTCACATCTACAACATCGCCTTTCTTTTTTCCGACAAGGTTTTTGCGAAAATCGGCCGTGCTGTCGTCGCGAAGATCTAGTTTTTGGTCTTCGTCTGTCTCGCCTTCAACGGGATTTCCATCCTCATCCAGCGTCACAGCATCTACCGTCACACGGAATTCTTCTGTGATCTCTTCGTCGCCAACCTCAACCCAGTTGCCTTGCCGCTCGAGTGTACGCTCCAGCTCTTCTTCAACTTCTTCGTCTGTTACGTCGTGCACCATTTTATCAACGGTGGTCGATTCAATATCAGCCAGTTCAAATTCTGGTTTAGCACCAATCTTGAACGTTACCTCAAGGTTATCGTCTTCCCAGCTCATATCCTTCATCTGAGTTTCGCCGACGGGCTCATATTCAGGAACAATCTCATTCTCGTACACCTCCTGAACATAGGTGTTAATCTCTTCCATCTCGATCTCTTTACCGAATCTCTTCTTAATAAGACCGACAGGCACATGTCCCGGGCGAAATCCGGGCATCTGTATCTCTTTTTTGTACTTTTTGTACGCTTTGTTAAACTTAGGATCGAGATCGCTACGATCAGCTTTGATTGTGATCTCTTTATCTACGGAGGTAATTTCCTGAACGGATAGTTCCACTTGCTTTTATTTTAAGTTTGGTAAATTAACGATGAGAATGGACAAAAAAACGTACGAGAGGGGGGACTCGAACCCCCACACCGGTAAGGGTACTAGATCCTAAATCTAGCGCGTCTACCAATTCCGCCACTCTCGCATTCTACTGTTGTGGTTTAATTTTGAATCAGAGCCTAATAAGTTAGTGTTAATTCCGAATTAGATCAACATAAACAGCTGTTTTATTTATCTGTTAACCAAACGACTCTTTCGCTAACAAATACACTGCACACAGCACACACTCAAACAATACAACTCTTTTCCACACAATTAAATCCTTATGAATAGCCCACGAATTTTATACATAACTACTGAAACGCGTGACGAAGCGCGAAGAATTGGTAATAAACTGGTTAAAGACGAACTATGCGCGTGCGCAAATATCATCAAAGAGATGGAATCCATTTACTGCTGGAAAGGCGAGCTTCAAAACGATTCGGAATGCATTTTACTTATCAAAACAACTTCAGAGAAAGTAGATGCCATTACTGAAGAGGTCTTGAAACTACACAGTTACGACGTTCCCTGCGTCATCTCCCTGCCACTATCTCCGGTGGAAGGAAACTCTGACTACCTAGACTGGATTGCCGATTCTGTGAAATGATTTCAATAGCACCATAACCCGATGAACGCACATAATACTTACCGGACTTCTTCATATTTTCGATATGTCCGAAAAAAACCGGAAGTTCTGCGAATGCCTATAAATAAATCAAAAAATAAAGATTTTCATGCCGCTATTTATTGACCGAACCCCCCATGTCATCACGGCACGTATAAACCGCCCAAAGGCAAAAAATGCCGTTAACTTTGAGCTGATGAACCGGCTTGAAGAGTTGCTCAACGAGCTTGAAAGCAGCCGGGATCTGCGTCTGTTTATACTTACCGGGTCAAACGGAAGTTTTATCTCCGGCGGGGATTTGCGCGAATTTCACCAACTGAAGATGGCGAACGAAGCGAAACGCATGACACGCAGAATGATTGCCATCCTGGAGCGTATCCGGCAGCTGCCATTCTGGACTCTTGCCGCTCTAAACGGATATGCGTACGGCGGAGGCTGGGAAGTGGCCTCCTTTTTTGACTTCAGAGTGGCCTCGAGTTCGGCAAAAATCGGATTCACGCAGGGGAAATTCTACCTGCCGCCGGGCTGGGGAGGCGTGTCGCTTCTCTCAGAGCTGGTGGGCAAGAATAGGGCACTCTACTGGCTGGCGACACAAAGAGTGATCAGCGCCGGAGATGCGCTTGAAGCCGGGTTCGTAGACGAAATATTTACGGAAGCCACATTCGATACAGAGCTGCAAAAACGAATATCTGGCTTAACGCTGAACGACAGAACATTTATTGAATACCTGAAGCGGAGCCCTGAACTTAAAGACGCATCCAAAGAGATTGAGCCGTTCAGCAAATTCTGGGAGAGCGAAGAACACCAAAAAAGAGTGGATGCTTTTCTAAACCGGAAATCCTAAAAAGTCTCATATCTCTAATCTAATATCTCCCATCTCATATCTGTAACATCACATCCTATCCGGTGCAGTAATCCCGAGGATGGTCAGTCCGTTTGCCAGCACCTGGGCAACGGCCCCGGCCAGCTCAGCACGCGCTTTCATAAGAGCGGGCTCAACACCAATGATGCGACAGTCGTGATAGAACGACGTAAAATCGGACGCCAGCTCATTCAGGTAGGTTATCACCCGATGAGGTTCCTTGTGATCGGCCGAAAGGGTGATCACCTCAGGAAAAGCGAGCATCTTTTTGATCAGCGTAATCTCTGACTCGTGCTTCAGAAGGCCAAGATTCAGTTCGGCCCTGTTTTCATCCAGCTCCTCAATTTTTCTCAGGATAGACTGGATTCGCGCATGGGCGTACTGCAGATAAAATACCGGGTTTTTATCACCCGCTTCCTTGGCGCGTGCCACGTCGAATTCGAGATGAGTGTTGGGAGATCGCATCAAAAAGAAAAATCGCGTTACGTCCTCTCCCACATCATCCATTAGCTCGTCAAGAGTCACGAAATTGGCTTTGCGGGTGCTCATCTTATACGGATTGCCATCCTGAACAAGGGTGACGAACTGGTAGACCAGAACTTCTACTTTGCTCTGATCGTAACCCAATACGCCAATGCCGTTCATCACATCCGGATATGTGTCAATGTGATCGGCCCCGAAAACGTCGATGCAGAGATCATAGCCTCTGTCCAGTTTATTGGCGTGATAGGCGATATCAGGCAGCCGGTAAGTAGGCTCACCGGTACTTTTTATCAGAACAGTATCCTTATCTTTGCCGAACTCGGTGGTTTTAAACCATACGGCGCCATCCTCATCAAAGGCCATCTTCTTTTCACGAAACCTGTTCACAACATCATCTATCATGCCGTTTTCGTAGAGTGTACGCTCGTTAAAAAACGAATCCATTTTGATGTTCATCCGCTTCAAGGTCGTCTGAATCTGGTCAAATATTGCCGATTCTGCTTCCTTCTTAAACACCGTTTCATCCTCATTGTTGGCAAGAGTTTCACCGTGCTTTTCAACCAGCACGTTCGCAATCTCTTTGATGTATTCACCTTCGTAACCGTCTTCGGGCAGCTCAGCCTCCCGGCCGATCGCCTGCAGATACCGGACCTGTACGCTCTGACCCAGCTTTCGCATCTGGCGGCCGGCGTTATTGAAATAATATTCACGATCCACTTCTGCGCCGGTCCACTCAAACAGGCGCGCAACGGTATCACCCAACACAGCATTCCGCCCATGGCCAACCGTTAACGGCCCGGTGGGATTGGCGCTTACAAATTCCACAAGCACTTTCTCGCCGCTTCTCTCATCAGACTGACCAAACATTTCACCCGCGTCCATTAGCTCCTGCAGGGCATCTGTCAGGTAGAGGTCAGAATAACGGAAGTTAATAAAGCCGGGGCCTGCCACTTCTGCTGACGCTACTTTTTTAGGGTTCAGCTCGATCTGATCCACAATCCTTTCGGCAATCTTTCGCGGATTGTCACGAAGAGCTTTTGCCAGCTTCATCGCCACGTTTGTTGCCACATCACCGTGAGACGGATCGCGGGGAGTTTCCAGGTGGAGTTCCGGAATTTGATCTTCATCAAGGTCGAAGCTGCGTAGTACGGTTAATAGCTGGATTTTTAAATAAGTTTCAATCTGCATATATGGATCGTTTTTGGCCCTGTTTTTTAGAGAAAGGAAGATACGGTTTTTCATCCGGCAATCGCTACCTGAATTCGGGGTGAACCGTGGCCGGGATATCCTCCACCTTCGAGAGACTGTGAGGAAATACCAATCCCAATTCATCACCAGTTAACTTTTTCAGGTGTTATAGTGTTTTACGAATCTCCCCTCCATATCAAGTCCCGTTAGGGCGCGATAGGGAGGGTCAGAACGCCCGGAAGTTTTGGTATATGATTTTTTGTGCTTTTGAATTGGTGTCCATCAATTTTTTCAAATTCTGATGAACACCCCCCTCATTCCCCCTTTTCTAAGGGGGACTTTTCGAATCAATATTTATAAATCGAACTAAGGTGAATAGTCTTTACCTTCAGGCAGAAGATTAAACCTCTCAACTTATTAAGCCCGGGAACCGTTGGTACAATTTGATCTCTTCACCACAATTGATGCCCTCGGCACGTTTGCATTTGCCGTATCTGGAGCAACAGCGGCTATCCGGAGCCGCTACGACATATTTGGAATACTGGTGCTGGCGTTTGTTACAGCTATCGGCGGAGGTACTGTAAGAGATCTGCTTATTGGCAATACGCCGGTAAACTGGCTCACGGATACCCTTACGATCTGGTCGGTTTTAATGGGATTTTTAACCGCGCTGATTTTTCATAAAAGAATCACCAAGTGGGAGGGATGGCTCTTTTTCTTCGACGCAGCGGGGCTTGGCCTTTTCACCGTAACGGGCACTCAAATCGGCCTTGCATCTGGAATGGGGGTAGGGATTTCGGTGGCGCTAGGCACTATAACAGGATGTTTTGGAGGTATAATTCGCGACGTGCTGGCTGCTATAAAACCGCTGATTTTCCGAAAGGAAATCTACGCATCCGCTGCCGTTTTGGGAGGACTGCTGTTCGCCGCAATTTTAACATGGACAGGATCTCTCTTCTGGGCGCAAATTACAGGTATCTTCAGTACCGTGGTATTCAGAGTGGTGGCGGTAAAATTTAATCTGGAGCTCCCAAAGCTCTCTTTAGGATCTTGATTCCTAAAATGAACACCCCTCTGAATCTCCTCTTTTTAGGGGAGATTCAGAGGGGTGTTCATGTTAAAAGGATTTAAAATCAAACTCAGGGCATTCGCTTTTAGAGATGCCATGCCTGAGCAAGGCATTACAGATATGTTATGGTAAAAAATAGAAAACCCGAACTCCTTTTCAGAAGCCCGGGCTATTATGCAACTCATTTCACAAATTGACCCTTTCTCGGAGAGAATTCCGAGATAGCAGAATAATTTCTCAGTTCGACGCGGCCCCGCTGATGGTATCTCCGAAAAATACGGCGTTCATCAGAAGTTTGTTTGTTCCAAACCAGAAGGCACGGAATGCGGGATTATCCACCATACTGATCACCCGTCCGCTTCCATAGCTTGTGACGATAATTGAGGCTGTATCGCCGATCAGCTCAAGGTTTTCAGCAGAAATATAACCGCTGGCAAGAGGGTTGGATGAGTAGCGCAGCGGTGTGGCGTACGGATTTTCAGCCGGCTTCAAAAAGGTAGTGGAGTTCCTGAAAACCGTCATATTTTCACGATTGTAGCCGTAACCCAGCGGGTGTGTTAAATCGAGGTGGGCGTGAAAAATAGAGCCCCCAATGACCTGGGCACCGCGTGCATTACTTAGTTCGGCATAGGGCCGCTGACCGGTTTCACTATCGGGCCGGTCAACAAACTCGATGTTTGCCAGGCCTTCACGGGCACCCCAGTTTACGGCAGATTTATTCAGAATAAGCGTGCCGCCGTTGCGAACCCATCGTTTTATTTCATTCACAACTCCTTCGGACAGATCATTGTAGTTACCCTGCACCATAATCATCGTATTGTAGCGGCTCAGGTCGGTGCGTCCAAGTCGATCTTTTTCCACAATCGAAATCGGCATATGGAACCGCTGATCGAACAGGTGCCAGATCTCTCCAACGTCGTTGCCTCGTACGCCCGATCCGCCAAGAATTATGGTCTCCGGCTTTTCCAGCATGTTGAAACTCGGCGATCCCAGGTCAATTCCGGACGGGTTCAATCCTCGCCCAACGCTGTACACCGTAACACCGTCTTCACTGGCGGCTTGCTGCATCATTCTGTAGATCTCCATCTCATCTACATCCTGAATACCAAGCGATACCTGGATTGTGCCGTAGTCGAAATTACGCACGCCGCCGGTCGTCATCGCCTGAAAAGGAGCAGACGAAACCATTGTGCGAACGCCGGCTTCCTGCAGACGATACAGGGTTCTCGGCGCGTAGTATTCGTCCCACTCAAACAGGTACGTATACTGGCTTCTTCCGCCAATTACCTGTCCTTCAGGAAATTCAGGATCAACAATTCTTTCGCCCAACAGTGAGCTGCTCATCTGCCTGCTGTTCAGCTCAGCAAACGGCAGATCGAAGGCATAGGGAAGGGTCCATGTGGAGACATCATAAAACAGGCTGTCGGGAAATTCCGTGCGCTGTTCAAACATCGCTTCCAGAAACTTGAACTGCGTCTGTTCCATTGGGATGACAATCGCCTCGCCTCTCTTAAATTCAACGCCGTTTGCTTCAAGATCCTCCGCGAGCGTATACATCTCAATATCATGATGGCTGAACAGGTCGGCCAGGTGCCAGGTTCGGGTGCGGTCGTGATAATCACCCAAAACAACTCCTTTTATGGCAGAGTTTGAAGCTTCCTGCTGCGCTTCGCGATAGAATGTTCTCATATGATCCAGCAGATCCTCGCGCAGTTCCAGCGAGCCTTTAACCGTAGAAAATGAGGTCGTGACCTGGTTCAGAATGGTATACGGGAACTTTTTGACACCGTGGATACTCTCCTGTGCATGTCCGCGCGAACTGGCCTGCTCAAACAGGATACCAATAGACCCAAAAATATCGGGATAAGTGGATCCTTTTCCGTAGTAAAAATCATCAAACCGTTCTCGCGTATAATAAAGCTCCTGGCGATCATCGAGCGCATCGGCGTGATATTCTGCAATGGCCATTGTCAGGTCCTGGTTCCGCTGCGGGGTAAGCGGGTGAGTACGCTCAGGAACACCTGGCTGAAAAAAGTAGGTGGCGTTGGTTCCCATCTCGTGAAAGTCGGTCAGAACATTGGGCATCCACTCCTGAAACATGTTGATTCTGCCCCTGCTCGATGGATGCTGCACCGGCATCCAGTCGCGGTTCAGATCAAACCAGTAGTGATTGGTTCGTCCGCCGGGCCACACTTCTCCGTACTCGCGGCTTGCCGGATCGGTAACAGTAGCGCGCAGACTTTTATGCTGATTCACCCAGGTAGAAAACCGCTGAAGACCGTCAGGGTTCAGGCTGGGATCGAGAAGTATAACGGAATTTTCAAGAATCTCATCAATTTCATCGCCCTGAGCAGCCGCAAAGTAGTAGGCCATCAGAAGGGATGCATTCGAGCCGCTTGGCTCATTGCCATGCACGCTATAGCCCAGATTTACAATCACGGGCATCGTGCTGATATCAAGGTTTCCTGACTGTGACGGATCTTTCAGCAGCTGATGATTCGACTTGATGCGGTCAATCGACTGATGATTTTCAGGTGAGGTAATTGTAAGCATAATAAGCGGCCGGTTCTCGTAGGTGTAGGCAAACTCATTGTACGTTACACGGTCCGACGCTTCCGCAACCGCCCGCATGTAGTAAACCAGTTTATCGTGCGTAATGTGCCATTCCCCAACCTGATGACCCACAACTTCTTCGGGAGTTGGAATAGATTCATCGTAGGAGATATCATCCGGCAGATAATAATCGAGAGAGACCTGACCGAATGCCGGCTGAACAGCCCATAAGCTGACTATAAGCGTAAGTAGTGTAGCAATCTGTTTCATTATATAAGAGCGTTTATTTGATTTGAACGGACCTGAACTTTCTTTAGAAAGAACGTTAACGTAGTAATAAATTCCGTTTTCGAGAAATTTGTCCTGTAATCTACCAACGTCAATTGAAAAAATCTGTGAAGATTCAATCCTTTTTACACCTTGGCACCTTTGCATGTTTTCGAGGCTTTTGCAGCAGCCATAGCTGTGATTATTATTTGCTTTTTGAACTCATTCGTTTAAATTAACGGTTCAAGCTGCTGAACAGCAACGATAAACAACTAATCAATCCCGGGGAAAAATGAACTCAAAAGACTTAAACAAATATAGCGGGCTGGCTCCACTCTTTTTACGAATTGGCGTGGGTATTATATTCATCGTGGCAGGATGGGGTAAACTAACGGGAATTGAAGGTGTACAGGGATTCTTTGGAAATATCGGTATCCCCCTGCCGGAATTAATGGCATGGGTTGTGGCCATTGTGGAATTCGTTGGCGGCTTGATGGTGCTCCTTGGCGCTTACATACGTATACCTGCCGTTCTGCTTGCAATTACGATGGTTGTAGCCCTGCTTACCACCAAACTAGGCGGAGAATTTAGCGCAGCACGGCTCGATCTTATGCTGCTGATGGCAAGTTTAGCCCTCGTTTTTTACGGGAGCGGATCCTACTCGGTGGATGACATCATGGGCAGAAAGTAATTGCGTTTAATCTCATCCATTAAATGACAGAGTAATCCATCAAATAAATTCTTTAAACCCGGCAGGCACATTTACCTGCTCCGGGTTTTCTTTAATCAGAGGTTACGTCGGCTTAGCCGAATAGACCAGGAGAATGCCACCCCAAATCTCTCACAGGACCGCATCCGATTGCCTCCATCATTCGGCTCTTATCTTCGAATTGCTCTCGCTTTCTGACCCAATCCCGGTTACCTGTTTACATTTTCGATTTGGCCGATAATTGAACATATTCTATTCGTACTTTTAAATCCTTTTTCCTTGCATCACATTAACGCTGCTGCTTTCGATGGGCGACTTGACGGTTCGGTACGATGCTTATAATTCACTACCTGAGTCTCCAAATTAAAATTATCCAGAATAGATGAAATCCAGCTCATTATTTAGCCCGCTCGCTTTACCACTATTACTTATATCGGCTCTGTCATTTCTGATCGTTACAGGTTGTGAACAGGGCCCGGACCCAATCGTTATCGGTGCAACCATGTCAGAAACGGGTTCCTACTCCACCCAGGGAATTCCGGCGAGAGACGGTTACAAGTTGTGCGAAATGCACATCAACGAGCGCGGAGGCCTGCTTGGCCGGAATGTTGAATTCCTGATTTATGATGATGAATCGAGCACCGACCGGGCGATCAGCCTGTACGAACAGCTCATCACAGAAGACGGGGTAGATCTGGTAATGGGACCGTACGGTTCAACGCTGACTGAAGCTGTAGCGCCGGTAACTGAGCGCCATCAGATGGTGCACGTGTCACCACTGGCGGCAACAAGCTCTATCTGGGAACAGGAAAGGGATTATCTTTTCATGGTACTCCCACCAGCTGAACTTTTTCTTGCGGGATTGATCGATATGGCGGATGAAAACGGACTGAATCGGGTGGCGATCATTATGGAAGATCAGCTTTTTCCGCGAGCGGCCGGATCAGGTGCTGCAGAGCTGGCTCGTGAAAACGGAATGGAAGTGATTTTTGAAGAGGCCTACACCTCCGGAACGGATGATTTCAGTGAGCTGCTGGAGAGAGTTCGCGATGAAAACGTACAGGTTTTGGGAATGGCAGCTTCGGCACTCGGCGATTTTATTGCCGTGGTTCGCCAGATGGAAGAGATAGATGTTAATGTGCAAATGTTCGGCACGTCGGGAGCAGTGACGGAGTTTAGGGATGAGCTGGGTGACCTGGCCGAGTATGTGTACGGTCTTTCCGCATGGGAACCGGGGCTACCAAATCCCGGAATTGAAGAGTTTACGCAGTCATATGAAGAGGAGTTTGGTCGGCAGCCAAGTTTTCATGCTGCGGGGGCTTATGGAAGCTGTCAGCTTTTTGCAGAGGCGATTGAGCTGGCCGGAACGCTCGACTCTGACGCCATCCGTGAAGAGCTTCTGAATCTGGAAACCACCACCATTTTCAGTGACTTTGCCGTGGATGAGCGAGGGTATCAAACCGCCAACCGCGGACTCTTTATCCAGTGGCAGGACGGCGAAAAAGTAGTAGTATGGCCCGATGACCTGGCAGAAACCGAACCGTGGTTCCCGACACCGGTATGGGGTGAGAGGTGATAAATGGTCGGATAATTCAAAATAAACGTTCAACAGGGCCGGTATTAAGTACCCTTCAAATCAAGCTGGCTCCAACCCTCCTTCTAAGAGTTTTCCTATCTGTTTTTTTGATGTTCCAAGTCCTAGAAGTGCTTTAATCATCAAATCCAATGAAATACCTGGATCACCACCTTCAAGTTTGGCAATACGCGACTGACTCGATCCGATAGCCCGGGCAAGCTGTTCCTGAGTCCACCCACTTTTTGCACGCTGAGCTTTTACCAGATTGCTGATATCCAGACGAATGTCGATATAGGCTTCCTCTTCCGGTGTAAGTTCCAGAAAATCGGCAGTAGAACCTACACGAAATCCTTTTTCTTCCAGTTTTTTACGTTTCTTATTTTCCATAATATTTCCTGTGTTTCTACTGTTTGTAACTAGCCAGTCGCTTTTTGCATACATCAATAACTTCCTGTGGCGTCTTTTGTGTTTTCTTAGCGAAGACCTCCAATATGACAATGGCATCTACATCGATCAAATAGATGATGCGCCATGTTTTATTCTTGTCGTTGACGCGAAGTTCATGACAGTTTTTCCGAATTGTTGGCATTGGCCTGGAATCCGGCATTTCTACCATATCACCTTTTTGAAGCCTTCTTAGCAAAAAACCGGCTTTAATTCTGGCATCTGCTGAAAAAGGAGGAGTCTTTACTTCTCCCTGAATCCATACCAATGGTTTATCATTTTCGGACATAGCTTTTAATATGTCGAATTTGACATAAACAAGCAATAGCATAGCCGGTTACTTAATCGAGTAGACGGCGGTTCACCAACCATCACTTCAGCCGCTCTTTTCACGGGATCAATGGTTTCCCGCTCTCCAGCGGGATCCACAAGGGACTTTTACCGAGAGATCACTATATGGCACCCTCAAGATGTATAGGACATTAATATAAACCAAGGCATCCATGCCGGGCACTCACATGCTTTAAACAATTTTTATGTATACTTTTCTAATTCCTTTCGTTCTTCAGTAAATTATATAACGAAGTTTTCTAACTAAGCCATTGACCATGGGCAAAAAAACTGTTTTAGATATTCTCGACAAACTTCCTCCGAGCGCAATAAAAGAAGCTGAAGATTTTGTGCGGTCTCTATACGATCAGTATGCAAAAACTACTCCCAAAAAATCTACAGATACATCAATTACTGACAGTCCATTTGTAGGAATGTGGAAGGATAGAAAAGATTTAAAAGACAGTACTGCCTGGGTAAGAGAACAGCGCAAAAGTCAATGGGGACATCAATAATAACCTATGCCATCTCCTCTTCTAGTTGTCGATACTGATATATTAATTGATGTGAGCCGACACGTTGAACAAGCTATAAATACCTTAAATGCATATTTAGAAACACATATTGTAGCTATTAGTGTAATTACACAATGAGAACTGATGTTGGGTTGTGAAAATAAAAGAGAATTTGAAAACTTGGATGAGTTTTTAAAACGATTTGAGATTATTAACGTTTCTATATCAATCTCACAAAAATCAGTGGCCCTATTTAAAAATTATCGATTAAGTCATGGGGTTATGATCGCAGATATGTTGATTGCTGTAACTGCATTAGATTTTGAATGTTCTCTCCTTTCAAAAAATCAGAAAGATTTTAGGTTCATCACAGGCCTAAATCTTGTAGAGTATAAAAAACAGGCATAATCAACTTGGCGGTCTTTTACCCATCATTTCAGCCACTTTTTCACAGCTTGAATATGATCAGCCGGTTTTTATCGTTCACTTGTTATCTGCCGATAAGAAAGCATATATTCACAGCAATGAATTAATCTTTATCCTTTTTTGTGAAGTATTTTCTACTCTTTTCCATAGCCGCTCTGTTTTGCATCTCTGATGTTGCGGCACAGTCGTTTACAAACGCAAAGTACGGCGGCGATTTTATGTCTGTGGGCGCCGGCGCCCGGGCTTTGGGCATGGGAAGTGCGCATGTCGCTATCACCAACGATGTAACGGCAGCCTACTGGAACCCCGCAGGGTTGGCAAGCGTGGAAAGAATCGACATCGCCTACATGCACTCCGAGCGATTTGCCGGTATTGTAAGCTACGATTATGGAGCGATCGCCTATCCGCTGAAACATTCTGACGCAACCATCGCCTTAAGCATTTTTCGCCAGGGTGTGGATAATATTGCCAATACACTGAACGCTTGGGACCGCGAACGGAACCTACCTCGGGAAAATGTTCAGGATTATATTGAAGAGTTCAGCGTGGCCGACATGGCGTTTATGCTCTCCTACGCCACGCGGACAAACGATCGGCTCTCCTGGGGAGTGAACGCCAAAATTATCAACCACCGGCTGGGGCCGTTTGCCGATGCGTGGGGCTACTCGCTGGATGCCGGCACTCAATTTCGCTTTGGAAATACAGTTGTTGGGGTTCACGTGATGGACCTCACTACAATGATGAAATTCTGGTCGGTGAACCGTTCAGAGTTCGGCGATTTTGAGGAGACATTTGGGGATGAGATTCCATCAGGCCAGAATGAAAGGGTGCTGCCTACGGTAAAACTTGGGGCGGGTCACGCACGGCAATTCGGAGATTTTTTAATTACCGCAGCTGCAGATTTAGACGTACGGTTTGAAAACAGGCGGGCCTTTTTTATTAACCTGGGGCGGGTCAGTTTTGAGCCGCATGTAGGGATTGAATCCACCTACAAAAATCGGCTGAGCCTCCGCGCCGGTCTTACTGATGTCACCACCGATCCCAACAACAGTCTTTACATCTCGCCCACATTGGGAGCGGGCATCCACCTGCGGGCTGTTTTTATTGATTACGGCTTTTCAAACTTTGGCGGCGCAGCAAGCGTGCTTGGTGTGACGCACCGGATTTCTCTGAGAGTTACGATCTGATCTCATTCAGGCTAATTAATATCAAGCCAATGGAACAGTTCTATAAGTCATCGGATGAGTCATTCATGATTTATATATTGATCCAGTGTGACTCAATTTTTATAGAAACTCATCCGATGACACCATACCAGTTTCCAAAAAATAAACCATGAAACACCGCATTATGATCGCCGGGCCTACGGCATCAGGTAAAAGCTCACTTGCTGTTTCGCTCGCGCGGCAGATTGGCGGGGAGATTATCTCCGTAGATTCGCGTCAGTGTTACAGGCAAACTAACGTTGGAACAGCAAAACCGTCCCAAAAGCAACTTGATGCAGTGCCTCACTTCAATATTTCAAACCTCGATCTCGATCAGGAAGACTCTGCCATGCAGTTTTACAGCCGTGCAGAAACGTGGGCATCGGAGATTGAAGAGCGCGGAAAACGGGTCATCTTTTGCGGGGGCAGCACCCTTCATCTTCAGAGCCTGGTCAGACCGCTGGACGATATGCCGGAATCCAGTCAGAAGAATATTGAACAGCTTGAAAAAGAGTTGGAACAGAACGGAGTTGAGGCTCTTTTTGCGAAACTAAAGGAGGTGGATCCAGAGTACGCTGGGGGGATGAACGGTACAAATCATCGCAGAATCATTCGGGCGCTGGACGTGTGGATGCAGACAAGCAAGCCATTTTCCCATTTTCACTCCGACAAGCCGTTCGAGAGGCCGAAAGCGATGAGCGTGTTTGCGCTGAACTGGCCGCGAAAAAAACTCCATCAGCGAATTGAGAAGCGATGTGATGAAATGATTAAAAACGGCCTGGTGGAGGAGACAAAATCGATACTGGAAAAAGGTTACTCCCCAGATCTGCAGGCATTGCGGACTGTGGGATATAAACAGGTGATTCAACACCTGCAGGGAGAGATCGATCACAGCCAGATGGTGAAAGATTTTAAAACCGCAACCCGCCGATACGCCAAACGACAAATCACCTGGCTGCGACGCTGGCCTTTTTTGAGCTGGCTGGACCGCTCAATAAAGAGCGAAGAAGAGCTTATTCAAACGATTCAACAACAGGTAGCGGCTGACATGAATAAAGGTTAACTTTCGGACTGTCATCAAACCGCTGAAAACTTGATCTATGTATAAAGCCAACGTTAATATTACACTTCGTAAGTCCATTCTCGACCCTAAGGGAAAAGCGGCTCACCACGCGCTGCAAAACCTGGGCCTTCATAGCGTAGACGGTGTCCGGATCGGAAAATTTATCGAACTCGACATTGACGCTTCTACTGAAAAAGAGGCTCATGAAATAGCTGACAACGCCTGCACACAGCTTCTGGCTAATGAAGTGATGGAAGATTTTGTTATTGAAATAACCAAAGCATCAGAATAATGACGGGGCCCAATCACATTTTGAGGATGCAGATGGAGGAGAAATCCCCCCGAAAAGCTCCAGAGGTAGATGTGATGGATATGCCTGAAGAAGAGGTATCTGAAGATACTCCGTGGAGGCTGGTCCTTTTCGATGACGATATCCACACCTTCGATGAAGTCATCAATCAGCTGATAAAAGCGCTCGGTTGCGACGTGGAGAAAGCGGAAGAGATCACCCTGAAGGTGCATAACGAGGGGAAAGCCCTTGTATTTGAAGGGGCGTTTGAGGAGTGCCTGAAGATCAATTCCGTACTGCAGGAAATTCAACTAATTACAGAAATTAAAGGATAGAAAACGTGTCAAAACAGATCGGCGTAATTGTATTCCCCGGCTCCAACTGCGATCATGATGCCTACCACGCCATGAGCAAAGTGATGGGAGCAACCACTAAATTTTTATGGCATAAAGATACCGATCTCTCGGGAGTTGACCTGCTGATTATTCCCGGCGGTTTCTCCTACGGCGACTATCTTCGATCCGGTGCCATCGCCCGTTTCTCACCCATCATGAAGTCGGTTGTAGAGTATGCTGAAGCCGGCAAGCCTGTGATGGGTATCTGCAACGGATTTCAAATCTTGCTGGAAGCCAATCTACTGCCCGGCGCCATGCTACACAATGCAAAACTCCGGTTTGTCTGCAAAAACGTACATATTCGGGTAGAGAAATCTGACTCTATCTTCACCACCGGCCTGCAAGAAGGTAGTGTTCTGAATATTCCGGTTTCCCACGGCGAAGGCAACTATTTTATTGATGAGGACGGCCTGAAGGAGCTTCAGAACAAGGATCAGATTCTGTTTCGTTATTGTGATGCGGACGGTGATTTGACTGAAGAGTCGAACTTCAACGGCTCGATTGATCATATTGCAGGAATTCTGAACAAGAAGGGAAATGTGCTGGGGATGATGCCGCATCCTGAACGGGCAATGGAATCCATTCTTGGAAACAGTGACGGAAAAATTCTGTTTGACGCTATTTTTAATGAACTCCAGATTGCCTGATAAATGGATCTTAAACTGCTGAAAAAAATCGTGGAAACTCCCGGAGCACCGGGCCACGAAACCCCTATTCGAACATTTATTGAAAAACAGGTACAACCGTATGTGGATGAGCTGTTTACTGATCCCATTGGCAACCTGATTGTCCGCAAAAAAGGGAACGGGCCAAAAGTGATGATGGCCGCCCATATGGATGAGATCTCTCTCATCACCACCAACGTAGACGATAACGGTTTTATACGATTTTCAACGCTGGGCGGCTTCGACCCTGAAACTCTTGTCAATCAGCGGGTATGGGTTCACGGCACAAAAACTATTGCCGGGGTAATTGGCGGCAAACCGATCCATACTCAGACCGATGAGCAGAAAAAAACGAAGACAAAACTGAAAAACCTCTTTATCGACACCGGCCTTCCCGGCGACGATGTAAAGAAGATTGTGCGCGACGGCTCAACCGTCACGCGAATGGGAGAACTCATGGAGCTGGGCGACTGCCTTACCGGTAAATCACTCGATAATCGCATCTCTGTATATATTTTGATTGAAGCCCTGAAACAGGTAAAAAAATCGAATGCAGATCTCTACGCGGTTTTTACTGTACAGGAAGAGGTTGGTATACGCGGGGCGCGGGTTGCCGCACAGCGTATTCAGCCCGAAATCGGCATTGCGCTCGACACCACCATCGCGAACGATCTTCCCGGGTCAGGCGATCACGAGGCGTGTACAAAGCTTGGTAAAGGCACCGCTATTAAAGTGATGGACAAAAGCGTCATCTGTACGCCATCTCTTGTGGAGTTTCTTGAAAATCTGGCGTCAGAAAACAAAATTGAACATCAGCGTGAAGTTCTTACTGCCGGAGGAACCGATACTTCCGGCATGCAGTACCTGGTTGGAATTGGTAGCCACGTATCCTGCATTTCCACTCCCACCCGATATATCCACAGCACCGTTGAAACCGTTTCAAAGTCTGATGTTGAGCAGGGAATAAAGCTTACTGCTGCCTGCATCAAAACGATCGGTGACTATACATTGTAACCCCGGTTTATCCCCACACTTATGCTCAATCTTTACAGTGAAAATCTGGTAAAAAGCTACCGCGGCCGGGTGGTGGTAGATCACGTATCGATTAACGTGAAGCAGGGCGAGATTGTGGGGCTGCTCGGGCCAAACGGCGCGGGGAAAACAACTACTTTCTATATGTTTGCCGGGGTGATACGCCCTAATAAAGGGAATGTATTTCTGAACGATAAAAAGCTTACTAAAAAGCCGATGTATCAGCGGGCGCGGCTGGGAATCGGATACCTTTCGCAAGAGGCGAGTGTATTTCGAAATCTTACCGTTCGCGAAAATCTGGAGTCCATTCTTGAGTTCCATTCTATACCTAAAAAGAAGATCCGGGAGAAAGCGGACAAACTGATTGAGGAGTTTGGCCTCCAAAAAGTGGTGAAAAACAAAGGAGTTAGTCTTTCTGGTGGTGAACGTCGCAGGACAGAAATTGCCCGTGCCCTTATCACCGATCCAAAGTTTATACTCCTGGATGAACCGTTTGCCGGCGTGGACCCGATCGCTGTGGAGGATATCCAGCAGATTGTATCTGATTTGGGAAAGCGAAATATCGGTATCTTCATCACGGATCATAACGTGCACGAAACCCTGGCTATTACCGACCGCGCCTATCTGATGTTTGAGGGGAAAATTTTACGTGAAGGAACGGGCGAGTCTCTTGCAGATGATGAAGAGGCCCGGGAGCTCTATCTTGGCCGTCAGTTTAAGCTGGACCGGTACCAAAGCGACAAGTAGTTTAGTGCAGTTTCATCGATAAAATGTCGGATAGTCATCGGATGAGTTTTCCGAAAAATCTAGTCATGCTGGATCAATATATGTTTCATGGATGACTCATCCGATGACTCTTAGAATAGTTCACCGTTGACACATCATCAGTTATTGATAAATTAGTTGACTGGTTATTGGGAATGGGCAATGGCCATTGGTTTTTATCACAATTTTATTGACACCCCTCCCGGCTAAACCCGTACTCCCCTCCCTGGTGACTTACTCCGGGTTCAGAAAATAACCGGCAGGGTAGACTATCCCCCACCAAACTCTCATGTTATCCGCTAATTTCAGTCTCCATTGATGTCCCTTTATTTTTTATATTCAGCAGTTGCTGAATTTATTTGAACATCAACCCCAAACCAATATTCTCAACCCCTATGAAAGAAACGACCGTTGAAGAGCTAAAAAAGAAAAAAGATTCCGGTGATACATTTACACTTTTGGATGTGCGTGAGTCGCATGAAGTTTTCATATCAAAAATTGAGGGGGGTACTTTAATTCCGCTTGACGACTTGTCAGGCCGCATGGCTGAACTGAATAAAGAAGATGAGGTGGTGGTGATGTGCCGCTCCGGAGCACGAAGTGCCCAGGCGTGTGAATTATTAGAGAAAAACGGGTTTGAAAATGTATCGAACCTGAAAGGCGGCGTAAATGAATGGGCTAAAAAAATAGACACCAGCCTCCCCGTCTATTAAATGTTCTGCATTTCAGTAGCGTTGACAATTTTATTGAGTCCTTCAAAAAATAAAACGCATCCATTGTTCGTAGAGCAGCGCTAAACTGTTTCCTATGATCTATTTCGCCGTAACGTAGCCAATAAAAACCCTTCATCTGCAATAATAATGATTCTTGAACCAGACATTCTTCAGTCCTACCGCGAAAAGTTTGAACGAGATCTTGATCAGAACAAAATCGAAGAGGCTGTTCTAAGTGCGCAAAATATTTCCGCCGGGCGTGTAGCTCAGGTTCTTACGAACGAGAATTACGACGTAATTATACCCTTTCTTGAAAAGGCAGACCAGAAGCATGCAGGTAAAATTCTGGCGCACTTTCCGCCTGAAATGGCCGTGGAAATTCTGGAACAGATGGATCCAAACATCGGAGCTACGCTTCTCGACGACATTCCGATTGATAACGCAGCCGATATTATGCAGCTGATGGACCAGGGAGAGGCGAGCGAACTGTTCAGTTTAATCAATCCAAAACTCGAAGAGATGATCCGGGACCTGATGCGCTTTGAAGCAGGTACGGTCGGAGCTGTGATGAATTCTCACTTCACAGCAGTTAAAAAAGGCTCGACGATCGCAGATACCATGCTTGCAATTAAAGACGCCCCGGTTCAGATTGAGAATAAAAACTACGTGTACGTAGTAAACAAAAAGGGTACCCCGGAAGGCGTTATTTCAATGAAGGATTTGATCCGCACAGATCCAAAAAAGGTTGTAGATGAAATTGTAACCCCAAACGTGGTTGCCGTTTACACCGATGATGAAGCTATCGAAGCGGCCCAGCTTCTTCGAAATCGCCGCTTTCAAATGCTACCGGTTTTGAATGAAGATGACCGGATTGTAGGAGTTCTTCTACTGGATGACGCCATCGAAATTCTCTCCGAAAATATGGCCGATATGTTTATGCATATGGGTGCTGCTTCTGCTGATGAATCGTTTTACACGCCGCCGCTGGGTTCTGTTAAAAAGCGCCTTCCTTGGATGGCAGGAAATGTATTTCTGAATCTTGGTGCCGTAGCGGTCATCGCCTCCTTTGAAGCAACGATCGAAGCCATTGCCGCGCTGGCGATCTTTTTGCCTATGATTACAGACATGGGTGGAAATGTAGGCATTCAGGCTCTTTCGGTTTCGATCCGGAGTATCGCCCTTGGGGAAGTTCGCCTCAGCGAATACTGGCGGGCAGCCAAAAAAGAGATTGTCGTAGGCCTGATTAACGGACTGGCGCTGGGTGCGCTGTTCGCAGTGATTGCGTATATCGTTCAGGCCAATATGATACTTGGCCTGGTTGCCGGTGCCGCCCTCGGAATTAATGTGCTCGTAGCCGGAATTGTAGGAGGTACGTTGCCTTTCCTCATCAAGCGGTGGGGAGGCGATCCGGCAATGATCACCGGCCCTGTATTAACAACCATCACCGATATCACCGGTGTGACGATCTATCTGGGGCTGAGCACGTACTTTTTGATGAGTATGATTGGAGGGTAAATTGGTTGTTGGGTGATTTGTTATTGGTTATTAGGGCAGCCTGATTGAGTGTTTGATAACTAGTGTTGTGTCAACGGTGAGCTATCCTAAGAGTCATCGGATGAGTCATCCATGAATCATATATTAATTCAGCATGAGTAGATTTTTCGAAAAACTCA
>CAZXYQ010000005.1:57188-67146 GCA_964644975.1 uncultured Rhodohalobacter sp. | reverse complement strand
GTAATTGTGTATGTAAGACTTCCATTTGCGATTATGTGTACGGGCTGAACGTTCATATCGGCACCCAGTGAACGTGCATTGCGTACGAAGATCGATTCTACATCTTCCGGATTCGCAATTTCAATGCGAAGTTGTTCGTATCCGAACCTTCCCCTTTGAATGGTTTGTATCAACCCGCGCTCGTGATTGACATGGATATCCGAGATATCCCTTACTACCAGCGGGAGTATTTCCGTAAAATCCCCTTGATGGGCAACTTCAATCGTGATCACATCCTCCTCGAAACGCAGTATCTTTTCGCCTATGCCGGATAAACGGCCCGTCGATCCGAGTGGATAGGCAATTTCCAATACCCCTTGCTCCAGATCGCCCACACCGGCAACCGGTTCAAACGGCACTCCGTCAAGAGTGTAGGAGGCTTCCACCGGCAAGGATTCCCATGGCAGGGATATCTGGGTGTGCATCATTGTGCCCCATGCCGCGTCCTCGGACTCGCTTTGTGACTGAAACAGCGTTCCTGCTACCGGATTCCACAAAAGTCCCAAACCGAACCGCTGCTTTTCCCTTTCCTGCTCGCCTGCGCTGAACGCCGCGTAATAGGTGGGCTTCCTGACGAAAGTAACCTCAAAATGGGTGAGGTCATCCACACGCTGGTGGATAAAGTTGTCCGATGCCAGATAAGGCAGTGACAGCACCGCCTCCTGACGCTGGGCTTCCGATGGATTCCAGCGATAATCATCCCTGTGCAGAAATGCATAAGCACTGTAACCGCTGAAATTCCCTATCTGAAGCGACGGGATATTGCCCCAATTGGATGTAACCCGCTGGCGAACTTCAGACACACGTTGCGCCGCTTCTTCGCTGGTAACATTGAAGGCCCTGGCAAGGGGAACGGCCTCGCTCAGAGGTGTTTCCAACCGTCGGAGCATGGATCGTGACTGGCGGGATTCGATCGAGCGGTGCAGCATAAAAAACTCGTCGCCGGGCTGTTTTACGGCGTTGTATGAAAGCCAGTCTATGAAATGCGCATGTTCAGCTGCATAATGAGCAGCCAGCTCTTCGTCGTGCCGGGCATAATGCCAGGCCATCAGGATGTTGCTGTGGTGCGTCCCGAAAGCATATCCCCAGTCCGGACCGAAATGCTCATAGAAATACCCGGCCGGACTCTGAAAATCTTCCAGGCTGATTGCCAGACGGGCCAAAAAGGCTTCCCGAAGCTCTGTGTCATTTGGATTCATATCAAGATGCGCCAGGGCGCCTGTAAACGCGTTCCCGTACTGGTTGCTGAAACGCCTGCCATGGTCATACAGCGATTCGCTTGTAAAAACAACCATCAATGCCTTGCGGTTGGACTCTTTTACCTGCTCATGGATCACCGGATCGATCGGCGGACCGTCCTGGAGCATTTCCAGTGTTTTCCCCATGAATTTGGTAGCGAATGCCGTTGCTGCCAGGTTCCATCTGTTTTCTCCGTATTCACTGAAACGGCCGTCATCATTCTGAATCGATACCCAGAATGTCAGCGCGGCCTCCAGTATCTTTCGCAGGTCCGGGTCGCCATAATAGGGATTCCAGGTTTCTTCCCGGGTATAAAACCATGCCAGCGTGGTGATGTTCTCCATGATACGGGCATTGTACGGTTCGTTGTCGGCCTGGTTCCTCCAGACCGATATATCGATAAATCCCTTGTCGGGTCCGGACATTTCGACAGCATTGGCCAATTGATGAAAGTGTCCGATGTAGTAGTCGATGTCATGCCTGGCGCCTTGGGATACCGGACGGTCCATCAGCCAATCTTCAATAGCGTCAGGAGATATGGCTGAGAAATCTACCTGTGGCAGTGGGTTCCATTGGATTTGAGTCTGCTGCAGATGCGACAATTTGGTACTGATTGTCTTAGTAGTTTGAGTTTTGCCCAACGGCGTTACAATGGTAATTTTATCAGACAACCCAGAAGCCCCATTATACCAAAGCTCCATAGACTGTGCCTCAATATTGTATATACAAAAGAGAGATAAAAATAATGTGCAAAAGCTTACATGAGCAAAGTTTTTCATTTGTGAAAATTAGTTGTTAAAATTATTTTTTTGTCTGATAAGGCTTTTCGTGCATCCTATAAATCCCACCGTTCTTCATCTTATTCCCGGGAGTTTTGTTGGATTTGTAAAAAATCCAACAAGCCATTTTCGAGCAGCGAGTTTGCTAAATCATTGATTGGTAAATGTTTTGAAACAAAAGTATTCATTCCAACTGTACGCATTGACGATTGTAAAATAGCTTCGTTATTATTCCTGCTGGTTTTTTAAAAATCCCTCTATTAATTATAGGTCATTATTCAGGATTCGTATTATTTTGCAACCATTTAAAACATGTTAATTACGAAACCAGGCTTAAATACCCACAGTACGTTAATTCACTAATTCTACCGATACACTTTTCCCCGCATAAACCCCTTGAGGTAGATCAACCACAATCCATGTTTGATTTCCATTTTTATCCGGATGTGCAATAAAATTTTCACCTTCAACATCATAGATACCCGGTACGGTAATGGATAACCTGCTTAATTTTCGGGAGGGATCTGAAACCGTTAGCTCTTTTATTCTGTTTGCTTCCGTTTTAAGCATCACCATTCCCTGACTGTCCATTCTGATTTTACAACCTTCCGTAAAATTCACCTCTCCTGCCTTATAAAATGCCAGTTGGCAGATACCAAGCTTACTGTTTTTAACTGCCTGTATATCAGGAGTGTTTGAGACGATATCAATATTACTGTTATTACCGCTAGCCTTTATTAATTCCTGTTCACTAACATTGGGTACCACAATATATTGATAGGATGCAGCATTTGGACTGTAACCATGATTGAATCCAAGCAAGAATACATCTTTGGTCACTATCTTATCTGAAATATTTTTTTGATCGGTTATGTCAGACCAACGCCCATGCTCCGCTTGATTTGATATGTTAATTGATGCTGGTTCAGTTAAGATATATCCAATTCTATCATGATAAACCCATTTAACATTGTCCAGATCGCGGCTGCCGTTAGGGAGCTTTTTGACTTCCCCGTTCTGCATAACGGAAACATCGCCACCTAATAAAGCCTGATTAATAGTTGTGTAAACTGGTAAATCTGGTCTGGAATTTATATCTGAGCCAAGGCTAACATATTCATCATCAAAAAAGAACCACGACTTTTTTGCTTCCAGATTATCGTGAGGGCTTTTAAAGTCAAAAGCAACCGCTCCATACAGTCCGTCTGTAACAGCACCTACAAAATTAGTTAAACCATCTTTTTGAATTTCGCCCGGACCATCTAATTCCTGTTTTTGCATTATCGTGGTACCTGAAATTTTTTGCCAGTCATAAACCGCCCATATATTATAGTATTCATCGCCATTAAGCATTAGGTAATTAGTGCCGTCCGCTCTGTGATGGGTTGTTTTACCAGGTCCGTTATATGGTTCTTCCATATTTCTATTTCTTATCGAGTACATTCTTACCGTCGTATAAAAACCCGGTCGCTGAAACACAAAGTGCTCCGTATGCCAAAAGAATTTGCTAAATGATCTAGATGGACTAGCTTCTCCCTTTCTTAGTCTTAGAATTTCCTCCAGTTCATCTTTTCTGTAGTCGGTACTGACTAAAAGTCTCTCTATTTCCAATGTACTTCTTGGATTAAAGCCTGACTGCCTGTGTGAAATCTCTCTGTTTCTCACACTGACATCATCATAAATCCCATAAACCATCTGCTTGTAAATCCCCTCCAAATAATAATCAACCAGTTGATTTATTTTTTCTTTCGAAAATTCATACTTCGTGTCTGCTACGTAATAGGACCACTCGCCAAGTGCATTTGCATATTTGCCATATCCGTATGAGGTTGTATTGTTTACTCTGTCTTCCCTGTGATGAAAGCTGTAATCATGCTGCATACCCCGCTCTCCCGTAGAGAATTTTATTTCCCCCTCTATTATTTTTATTACCTCATTAAATTGTTCCCTATCATCAGTAAAGAGTAAGTTTTTGGCAAAAATACCTGCGATAGCAATTCTGTCTCCTCCTGGTCTCGCCCCATAGAAAACGCCATCAACCGGCTCAAGACGAGCCCTGCGAATTATTGGTTGTGCTTTATCAACCAAATCAACCGGTAACTCATTACCAACCAACAACATCACGTTGACCAAGTTAGTAGGTGTGGTGATTTGATTATTATGCCAGTTATCACCAACAAAATCATTATCGACCCAGAATTTCAATCCTTCGGTTATAAATTCTATGAGTTTTTTATTCTGGTAATAATGGGAGTTTTCGTCTTGATAGGCTCTTGCCAGTAAAACAAGATTGCTTGTATGTATACGGTGCGGGAATCCGGCAATTCTGCTTAGGTCGTCATAATCAATTTCCTGAAAACTACCGTCTTCGTTCATCCTCTGAACAATTACTGCTATTCGGCTGCTATCGGTTGCAGGCTTCATTAATTCGGCTAACACCCGTTCCTTTATTATTTTAAAGTCACCCGATGTAGGTTTTGAAATCTCTACAGCATACGTCTCGCCAGTTAAGGGTTGATTCCCTGAATCGAGGTAAGTATTATCATTGCCTCTTGTAATTTCTGATGTAATGACTGCCGTATTTTCAGCCTGTACAACTACCATTTGCAGATCTACAACAAGCGCATCGTGATTGATGCCAATCTCTTTCCAATGCCCGTTTAGAGTAAAATGCTTCTCTATATTATTTAATAGTGTTTCACTTTTCTCTTCATGAAAAAAAGAAATACGGGGGTGAACAGATTCGCACAGAGCCTGGGAGTAACCAATGAATAAGCCGGTTAAAATGATTGTAACAATAACTTTTTTCATTTTCGGGTCTACTGAATAATTATGGGTAATTCGAGGAATTCATTACGAACAGCTTTTTAGACAAATTCTACAAATCATTTTGATTCAGTAAATAAGTGATATCAATACTTTAGTTTGATAGGATAAAACGTTCTGGTTTTTGAATAATTCAAAATATTTACCTCGCTCTCCTACCCTTTTTGCATTGCAATTGAACGTTCACACAATTGGCTGAAAAATGCTCATCCCATAGTGATTTGCATCCAAAATAATTGAGCCGAAGCTATCATTTCCTTTTCAGTATTTAAGTTTGCAAATTCAGTCATTAATAACAGTCTATGTGCATGTTTATCAAACAGGTCATTAAGATATTGGAAACGATTGGCAGGTCTTTTGATTGGATGCCCAAAATGTGCTATAAAAGATTCACTTAATCATCATCATCTGCCTTGTCACTGTTAACGATCCCGCCTGAAGCCTGTAGATGAAAATACCGCTCGAAAGACCGGAAGCATCGAAGCTCGTTACATAGTGGCCTGCATTTTTCTGTTCATCAACAAGCCTTGCTATTTTTCGACCCAGCATATTATAAATCTCAACCCTCACATGCGCTTGATTTGGAATATCATAGCGAATTTGAGTTGTTGGATTAAACGGATTTGGATAATTCTGATGCAGGTGCAGCTCACTTGGTATGAGCGATTCTTCATTCGAGTTTGATGTACTTACCTCTCCTAGGTTCAATTCAATAGTAAAGGGCCCATCTGCCCATTTTTCTACCCCACCACCCACTGCCTTTACGGTCCAGATTCCTTCAAAGGTTGTACCGGATTCAATGCCTTCATTAACCAGTATGTCATATATGTCACTATACGGAACTTCCACCAGTTGTATGTCGGCACTGCGTTCCATAAGCGGATCACTGAAGTCGCCTTCGGTATAATCCAGGTACCATGTGTAGTTGACGTCAAAATCACTTTCCGTTTCATCCCACCACAGGTTCAGATTTCCAGACATGTCTTGCGTTAGCGATATGACGGTCCCCGAAGCCGGACTGCGAAGAATGAAAGATGACATTCCCAAATTTAACCCGACTAAATTGGACCAGGCCGACATTCGACCCTCATCACGAGCTGCAATCCGATACCGGTAATCTTCTTCTCCCTCCACGTTATCCGTGTAAGAAGAGATGCCGGACTTAAGCTCTACCAGTGTTTCGAATGCATCACCGTTCACTGATCTTTCGATAATAAGATCCACTTCAGACACACTGTTGTAAACCCAATCCAGCCTAAGGCTTTGTTGTTCACCTGAAAGCTGAGTCAGGGTTACGTTGCCGGGAGCATCCGGAGGAATTCCATGCACCAGCCGGTCATGCAACTGGGCTTCATAGAGTGACGCTATCGCCGGTGTTTCTCCCGTCCCTTCAATATGACCGGCATTTCCCTCCCAGGGACCGTCTCCCGTAACATTACCACGATTCGCGATGCCGTAGTTTTGAGCGGTGGGGGGCTTTTGAATAAAAATTCTGTTACCCTGATCGGGATCGGAGTTCCAAACTACAGAATGTACTGAACTCCACCCGTGGCGGGTCCCCCAGTCTCCTCGATTATATAAGCCCAGTATACGGGTATCGTTAGTCTCTCTGAAAACGAGTTTGTCAAACAACAATCCCTGACTCCAACGCCGATGCCCTTCGGATGTATTATGAGCCCCAAATGAGCGGCTGTCATGAAATACAACACCGGAAACGGAAGCCGTACCGTTGGAAACAAAACAATGCCTACCTTCCGTCGCCAAATTATTTGTAAATAATATATTATTGGATCGAGTGCTTACATTAAAGTTATACCGCCGGGCACCGGTGATCGGCGAATGCGGCTCCAATGCTTTAGAATTCTGAATGGTAACGAAACTTGAATTTGTCGTACCGATACCAGTATTTCTAAAATGCATTACAGTTATACCATCGGCCCAGCTGTCTTCCACCCCGTTAAAAAATATTGCGTGATTGCCGTGTTCGTCCGATAAGGGATCGTCACTTTCAAGAACAAGTCGAAAATCTTCAACACCTGATTCTTTGATGAGCTGCCTAAAATCAGGTTTGAAGACCAGTGCCTGGGAAAGGTGTCGCTCAAGATGATTATACACGGGTACGTCAACAGCAATGATGTTTCCGGAAATACCGGTTATCTCGCGTTTCATCTGAATGTTAAGATTATTTTCACCGGCTTGCCAGGGATTTGGAGCTGATAGCGGACGCCCGCCGTAATCCACCGCCTCAACCCATTCCTCTGAAGCCCGGTGCCAGATAATAATATCATCTCCAATATTGAATCCGTTTGCGTTTGCAACCTCAAAAGTTCGTGCTCCGACAGGTACAATTTCTGATTCAATTTCAGTCAATGCGGACCCTTGGGCAATAGACCAGTCGACATTTCCTGTTCCGATTTGTATCGAAACATTGCCGATATTTTTTGCGGCATGTATTATGGTGTCATTTACAGGGTTATCTCCATCGCCGGAGCCACGCAACACCACACCGCTATGCCGTATAATTATTCGTTGAGAAATATGATACGTTCCGGGATTCAGGAGCACGGCACCACGGTGTCCCTGGTCATTTTCCGCCAGACTGCCAGCCTGATCAAGGGCCTCTTGAATCTGCTGCGTATCATCGCCGCTTGATGAAGGATCGAGTACAATGTACACCGGCAACTCAGGCAGATCCACTCCACCTCCATGATACCCAGCGTAACTGAAGTCCGGAATACGATTACCCTCCACATCAGAGTGATAAATCAGTTGGTCATTATCGCCGTGATAGATGATGGATGAATTCCATGTTCCAGCATCTGCAGAGAACAGTTCATTGTCAGATGATATATTGGAGCTTTGTGCCATGGCCAATGACGGCACCAAAATAGTGGCAAAGAAAACTACAGAAAGTCTCAAAAAAATAATCTTAAATACATGTTGTAAGAAATGAAAACCTGAAAGGTTCATAAGGTGTTATATTTTATGAGGTAAAAGAAAAACTATAAAAAGCTAAAATAGCATGGAAACAAAACTATGTGATTTAAATAAAGCAGACTGCGTTTAAAGCGCAGTCTGCCAAAAATAAATACTGTTTACGAGATTAATTACTACTTGATTAATATCATGCGTCGGGTCTGCACAAAGTCACCTGCCTGCAGGCGATACAGATATACGCCAGATGCAAAGTTTGATGCATCAAATACTACTGCGTACTGCCCAGCCTGCTGAACCGTGTTTTGCAACAGCGTTGATACCAGCTGGCCTGTAACGTTGTACACTTTCAAAGAAACTTCAGCTTGTTCAGGTATTTGGTACACAATATTGGTAGTCGGATTGAATGGATTCGGATAGTTGCCTTTCAGTTCATACACAACAGGTCTATTTACTTCATCATGAATTCCAGTAGACACCGATTCTACCGTCTGCACCCAGACAATATCCGTCGGATCCGTATCCAGTCCAGCTATACTTACAGCCACAAGACGGTAGTGATAATCAGAATCCGGCTCCAATCCGGTATCTGTAAATGAAGTTTCCCCAGTACGGCCAATCTCGTCAAAGTCTGCAAGTTCCAAATCGTTAAATCCTCCACGATATACGATATACTCCTCCACAGTATCATTTCCGTTAGGTTCTTCCCACAAGAGTACTGCAGATGAATCCGTAATATCCACGGCAGATACATTCCTGGGCGGAGATAAATGCGGGTGAAGCGGAGCATTTGGATCAGTCGTGACGAAGTCCACAAAAATCATGGGGGGATCATCGGCAAAATCGGTATCAAAATTTATCCGTACGCCCATGCGAACCAAGTTCACATCGTCTCTCATAGTCCGGTCTTCGTTGATCCAGTGCGTTATTGTACTCCACTCTCCGGGTGTAATGGCGTCGTCGCCCGAAAAACCATAGCTCGTCTGTGAATAGTCAAATCCGCCGCCCGTATCATACATGTGGTAAAGTACCACGTTGTTAATTTTCTCAACTTCCGATTCCGGAACTAAAACCTGGGCATGGATTATCTGCTGAAGCTGCGCACCCTGTGCAACAGGATTGTCTATGGACATACGAAAATTATTAGCATCAGAAAGAGTTTCCGGATTTCCTTTGAATGCTACCGAATGTATACCACTGTATGATAGGGTATCCACTGCTTCCAGAATGGCACGTTCCTGATACCAGGTGTTCTGGTTTCGGTTTTCTGGCCTCTGGGTTGCCAAAACGCTGGAAGGATTTGTAAAATGCCAGGTCGCATAAGTCTCAAATTCGATGTCCTCCGTACGAACCCAGACAATATCAGTGGGATCGGTATATAATGAGTCTGTACTCAGAGCAACTATCCGGTAGTGATAATCTGTGTTGTAACGCAAACCTGTATCTGTGAAGTTGGTAGTTTCTGTTCGACCAACCTCATCAAAATCTGCGAGATCCAAGTCAAAAAATCCACCACGGAACACGACATATTCCAGCACTTCATCATTTCCAACAGGTTCATTCCAACTGAGATCGACTGAATTTTCCGTGATGTTCAACGCCGAAGCTTCCAGTGGCGGGCTTATATGTGGATGCAGAGGTACATCCGGATCGGTTGAGATGAAATCAACAAAAATCATGGGAGGATCATCCGAATATTCGGTGTCAAAATTGATCCTGACGCCTAAGCGCGCGATATTTTCGTAATTCTTTTCAACATCTCTGTCTATATGATGTGTAATCGTATTCCATTCACCGGGTGTGATGGCGTCGTGGTCCGGGACACTATAGCCTGTTTGGCTATAGTCAAATCCTCCACCCGTATCGTACATGTCATAAATAATAACAGAGTTGATTTTGTCCACTTCCGTTTCCGGTATAAAGACACGTGCATGGACAACATGCTGAAGCCTGACCCCCTGGGTTCCTGGATTATCTATTGACATACGAAAATTATTAGCATCAGCAAGTGTTTCCGGATTACCTTTAAAGGCAACGGAGTAGATACCGCTGAAGGAAAGCGTGTCAACGGCTTCCAGAATGGCGCGCTCCTGATACCACGTGTTTTGATCCCGGTTCTCGGGTCTTTGGGCCGACAAAAC
>CAZXYQ010000005.1:0-57088 GCA_964644975.1 uncultured Rhodohalobacter sp. | reverse complement strand
GCTCCTGATACCACGTGTTTTGATCCCGGTTCTCGGGTCTTTGGGCCGACAAAACGCTGGATGGATTCGTAAAGTGCCAGGTGGCATGCGAGTCGAATTCAATGGTATCGTTGTCGGTATTAAAGTCCTGTGCCGATGCATAAGCAACAAGCATCGTGCTTATAGCCATTAGTAAGGTAGATCGTATCAGGTTTTTTAACATAGTTTTGGGATTTGTTTTTAGTTTAACTTGTTAGAAGCCATTTCATTAGTCACTGAAATATGCCTAACTCTTATATCATTGGTTTATATTGGATTTATTCAAAAGTGCTATTCCACATTAAATTGTATTTAAGGGTGAATGCTGCATTATTCTATTTAGGATCGGAATAATTCGATGTATGTTTCAAAACTTTAGGTTTGAAGGGATATTCTCGGAACTAACTCTACCCGATACCCGGTATATTTTTCCGCTTATTCCACCTTTCAAAATCATTTCAAAATGACCCTCTAAGCTAGACGAATTAATGGATGTAATAGTGAACGTACCAGATTCCGAAACTACTCTCTCTTTTGGGTCCTGTTCGTTAAATACACACAAAATCGCTGTCCGAGCTCTTTCGTTATCCCCTACAGTGTATGTACCAGGACCGGGGCGTGCTTTAAAATTTAAAAGATGAATTGAACAATTACCTTTATCACTTTTCATATATATTGAATAGGATGAAGGAGTCATCATAAACTCCGAAGATCCGGTGAGCTCTATAGTTGTACTATCTACTTCAGCCGTTATAAAAAAACTGTATTCTGGGTCATTCCCCCCATCAACGGTTGCGTATGTAATACAGGGAGAAACTGATATTAGCATCAAAGCAACACATACATTTAAAATCAGGTAGTAAATATTTCTTTTAATCATCGTAATATTTATGATCAATAATTCGGTAATTATTTATCTGTATCTGCTTTAAATGATTTCTCAATCAAGTAGCCTATTCGTTATCTTAAAATATCTTCAAGTCTATAATAAAAAGGGGCAAATCATAATTATTGCAGATTTGCCCCATTTTAATTTACTCAGGCATTATTTATCACACCTGATCGGGTTTTATTTGAGCAAAGTTACCTTATGCGTCTGAACATAAGTCCCCATCTGCATGCGAACTAAGTAAACTCCACTTGTAAGGTTCGAAGCATCAAGGGTTACATTATGTCGGCCAGCAGTCATTGTGCCTATTTCCATATTGGCAACACGCTGTCCCAGTACATTGAATACTTCCAACGATACATCCGAGGCATTGCCCAATTCAAATACAATATTTGTAGTTGGATTAAATGGGTTTGGATAGTTTCCAACCAGTTTGAAACCACGGCTTATTTCAGACTGTTCGTCTACAGAGGTCAATACATCTCCAGCTTCCCATCGTTCTTTTAGCTCAGGATAGAAATTTAAGTTACCCACAGGGTAGCCATCTTCACCATGCATATAAGATTGACTGTTGGTATTGTATGAAAGATCCCGAAACCATGCTGCTGTTGGCCCTTCGGTATCCGTGGGTGCACCAGGACCCGGATGGAAGTACCGCGCACCGTCTGCAAAGAAGTCGTCGCTGTTGTCAGATATATCATCCCAGCGATCGTAATGATTTATCAGTTCAAGTCCAAACCATACAGCCCTAACGTAATCAGCAGAGCTTTCCGGCATATCTGTAACACTAATCTGTTCTCGTATGTTGTTCCCGATAGAAGCCCAGGGTGCACTCTGCTCTTCCCATGCTTTCAGTGTGGAGTCCATAGGGGATTCCAAAATGCGTACCAGCGGAATGGTATCGCGTACTGCCCAGGCAGGATGTTCCGGTGTGATGTCTGGATTCGCCCAAAGCCATTGTGGATCCGTACCCCAAGGATCACTGCCCCGTCCTTCTACCGGTATTTGCGGATCGCTGAATTCAGCCCAATTATCTAGATGATCCTGTGATGGAAGTCCGCCAAAATTATTATTTCTGATAACAATGGAGCGATCCTCATCTGAAGGTGCGTCTTCAACCCCTTCGAATTGCTGATCATAAGGTGTTATGCTGATCAGGCCTCCCTGACCAAAGTAGCGTGGACCATCATAGTCTGGACCGGCGTCACCTACAAGTTCTTTAGATTCCCAGGAGCCATCAAGTCCAGTATGGTAGAAGAGGCTATTAGTGATGGACACATTTTCTGTTAAATGAAGATTGAGGCCAGCTTCTGAGTGGTTCATCACCGTCACATGGTCAAAAATTACATTATTGATACGAGCTCCGCCATCGCGAAGTATATGAAAATTTATATTATAGATACTACTATTAATCACGATGATTGAATCTGTATCATTGCCCCTGGTATCTATAAATCGTTGATTCGGTGGACTTGTAGACCTTCCGGCATTGGCCAGTTGTGAATCTTCAATGCGAAGGGTGGTATTTATTGCTCCCAACCACCAGAAATAGTTATTGCCTCCCATGAAATAGCAATACTGATAGTGTAGGTGAATGCCCTCACCTGAGGTTCTTTGACTCTGGGGCAGGCCTCCCAAGTCATCAAGACCATAAAAGAAAATGCCCCTCATAATGATATCATTTTGATATGTTGATATGCGCTGCGAATTTCCCTGTACGTCAGTACCTGCTCGGATGATAGGTGGGTTGTCGCTCGGATACTCTTCTGCTTCAATATGGAGAAAGTGCTCAAATTCCATGGCTGAATCCAGAAAATAGGTCGCCCCATTTCTCAACACATAAATAACATCTCCTCCATTTTGTTCAATAGCTTCGTTTAACGCCCCTATTTCAGCAGGGAAATTATCCGGCTCAACAACAACAGTTTGCTGTGCATATGCATTTTGCAAGCCCATAACGACCATGCAGATCATCAGAGTTGAAACAGCCACTTTCGTGACTTTTTCTACAAAACATGTTGTAATATTAATCGTAATTTGTTTATTCATAATAGTTCTGGTTTAGATTATATCTGTTTGAATAATTTTGTGATTTAAACCTTTAATATTTCATTAACCCCCCCCTCTGATTTTATTAAACTTTAATTTATCCTTACGCATAATTAAAATCGAAACTCTATACCAATATCAAATGAAGCTCCGTAATACTCAATTGTGCGCGGTCTGTCTCTTGTAAACTGAGAGGACCGGTCTTCACGATTCGTAATATTGTTCAGATTAGCAACTAAGTGCAGACGTTGATCAATAAATCGTTGCCGGATACTCGCATCAAAACGGAGATAATCATCTGTATATAAGTCATTCTCCGGCCGGCTACCGACTGAGCGTAAAGTAGGCCCCTGATACTGCATCGAAACCCGTGCTGAAAAACTTTGATAATCGTACCCAACGGATACATTCGCAATATGATCGGCTTGATGTACCATAGGTGCTGTCCTGAACGTATCCACTCCGGCAAATCCTTCGCTTGTCCGCCTTATCTCAAAACCGTGATAATGTGCCTCGGAAAAAAACCGTGAGTAATTGGCATTGATTACTAGGCCATTAAACGGATTAGGCAAACCCATCAAGTTGCTTTGCCACTCCAGTTCAAACCCATGAACAGTGGTCAGGTTTTCATTATTAAACGGCTCTGAGATATCGAATAGCCGGGTATTGGTCGGAAGCCCTATTTCTAATGGAAATAAAATATTAGCTCTCCTGGTGTATATCAGATTCTCAACTTCTTTATAAAAACCGCCCAACGTGAACAGTCCAAATCTGTTGTGATTGAACGTAAAAAAGAGATCGTAGTTTGTTGATCTCATCGGCCGGATTTGAGTATGTCCCCGGACAACCCTACCACCATCATAATCAATTTCCAAACTTGGCGAAAGGGCATTGAAAGAAGGGCGGGATGCCGTTACCGTACGGGCAGCCCTTATATCAAACCAGCCGGCCGGCTTATATCTTGCCTGAACCATTGGGAACCACATACCCATGTCTCGGGTTGCCACTGAATCTTGTAGCTGTGACATAAATACATCTTCATCAATATCATCAGGTTTAGATTGGAATCTGGCAATTTTCGCACTGTAGTCTGAATGCTCGTACTCATATCTAACTCCTGGTAGTATCATAAGTTTTGCGCCGATGTTAAGCTCAGTCATTATGTATCCTGCACTCAATCTCTCAGTTGCGATGTAATCATCCAACCGGGGCATAAATTCCGTGCGGTACATATTAGAATAATTATCCCACATTTGATCTACGAGCTCAATGGATGGTAAGTGAGCCATTTCAAATTGCCCATTTATAATATTGTACCTCCGATCTCTATTTGCAATGAAGGGAGACATACTGGCACGGCCGCTAGTATTCACCTCCCAGGGAAAGTCAGAATTCGGATTATTAAATAGATCAGGAGTATACCAATTTGGAATCCTGTAGTTAGTTGATAGCCGGTCCCGGTATTTGTTGTAATGCTTTCCTCCAAATTTCACATACCCCTCTATATATCGCCCGTAAGCAACAGGTACCTCTATATCCATTGATGCAGCATAGTTACGCTGATATTGTTCTCTTTCACTATTCGCCAGATTTTCAAGAAATGCTAATTCTGTACGGTTCTTTGCAATATCAGGTAATATCTGAGGGCCGCCACTCAAATCAACACCTTCCTGTTCTAAAGCACTCGGTTCAAAAAACCAAGCCGTATGGTTATACGGAATATTGTTAGTAGATGCACTTCTGCTACCCCTCCATTCTACCCTAACAATGGAGAAATCGTGTTCTCCGGATATCGTATTATTTATGGTATATAAATTTCGCTTTGTATGCCTTGGCCTCCATTCTTGCCTGTTATTGCTTAAATTATACCTGCGATCCTGGATAAAATCTTGACGATCCTGCCGGTTGAATGTGTTATTGGTTAAGATCCTTCCATTCGGTATTCTCCAATCCAGTGACAGGCCTGCACCATATCTTTTACGTGTACCATCAACGTCCTGAAGATTTAAACTATTTACTTCGACAGGGGCGTGGAGTTCACCTTCCCTGGCATCACGCAAAATTCTGTATCCAGCATTAGAAATATGAGCACTACGATCAACTTGTTGGGCATTGGCTGAAACCATAAGCCCCACCCGATCATCAAAAAACCGGCTGCTTCCCATTACTGAACCCTTATAATTGCCTACTCCGTTTGTATGGCTGCTATAACCGCTATCAAAAGTAACTCTGTAACGTGTTTCATCGGGCGCTCCTCCCATGCGAAAATTGACCGAACCGCCAATTGCATCAGCATCCATATCCGGCCTTATCGATTTATAAACTTCTATTCCTGCCAACATATCCTGCGAAATCATACTAAGATCTACAGATCTGTCACCCGAAGTTCCCGGAACCTGGTTTCCATCTATTGTAATTGAGCTATACCTGGGTCCCATCCCTCTGATAGATACTTTCTGGCCCTCTCCTGCATCACGCAGCACTGAAATTCCGGGCAGACGTCCGATTGTTTCTGCTGCGTTGGCATCAGACATTTCCCTTAAACGATCTTCAGAAACCACATTAACAATCGTATTGGACGAAAGCTGACGCCTTACGGCTCGTGCCTGTCCGAGCGCCTGTGCACCTACAACTATCTCTTCTCCTTCAAGTTGATCAAAATCCAGGGAGACATCGCGCACAACAGCTTCATCCCCTACTACTTCTACCGTAACCTCTTTAGTTATATAACCTAAATATCGTACAACCAAAACCTGTTCCCCTGTTGGGATTCGCCTTAGCAAATATTCACCATTGAGATTAGTTGCGGTTCCTACAGACGTATTTTTCAGAATAATATTTGCACCAAGCAGTGCTTCGCCAGATTCAGAATCGGTAACTTTTCCGGTAATGTTACCAGTTTGTACATTGGCATTTATGTTAGAAGCGCTTTCAAGAGAGCTAATTTTTAATTTAACATCGCCTGTATTCTCATTTAAATTTGTCTGAGCCAATAGAGAGGAGCTGGTACAAAATGCCAGAACAATCATTAGAAAAAATTTAATCTGCAATTGTAAACCGTATTTATGTTCCATATTTCTGATTGTCTTTTATCTTAAAAATCTTTGGCTGCGATTCGGTAGATAAATTATTCTATCTTCAGAATAATTTAATTCGTAAGTGATTACTGTGCATTTCTAAAATTAAATTTCGCATGTTATTCTAAATTTTCTTCAACTCTGGAGGCTGATAGTTAGTTAAAAAGTATTTTCAACTAATTTAGACGAATCATATTCACTTAAATCTTTAAGAGTTAATTAATCGGTTAAGTTATTTTAGACAAAGGTCATCTTTTTTTGTAACCGGTTAAGTAAAATCTAATTGATAACCATTCAATTGTCAAGAAAATTTATAACTATCTTTTAAAACATTCATAAATTTCGTTACAGATCTCAGAATTCTATAAAATTGCTTGGCATATTTTCGCTTTTATCCACCTTGAATAAGTCATAATATATATGGGTAAAATAAATCTATCCACTGATGGAATTAAGCATTTTATCTACTCTGAGGGTTAGAATCGTTGAGAATAATCACCTAAACGAACTGATTACTTATAAAATACTTCCCTATTCACTTTGTACCGAAAACCGGGGTTAAACTATTCAAAGTCTTCCAGAGATAGTTTTGTCCAAACAGGAAACTTATGGTTGAATTGGTTATTGTATTTGAGTCGAACCTAAAATCACTGGCCGTTATGAAATCCTTTCTCCTATTTCTGCTATTTACTGTCACCCCATTTGCCATCTTTTCACAATCGCTTGTCTTACCTTTGTGGGATGGCATTCCGCCTCATCAGGATGATGTGAATCTTGAAGAAGAAAGAAACAGGGAAGAGATTCTTAGAATAGGCAATGTTCAAGCGCCTACCATGGAGGTTTATTTGCCTGATGAGACTAATACTACAGGAAAAGCCGTGGTCATTTTTCCGGGTGGGGGATACTCCATATTAGCGTACGAATGGGAGGGTACAGAATTTGCAAAATGGCTGCAGGGCCATGGTATTGCCGGTATTGTTGTTAAATACCGGCTCCCGCTGTCTGAGTCACTGACCGATGCGAAGGAAGTGCCTCTTACAGATGCACAGCGAGCCATTCGGCTCACGCGGTATCATGCTGAAGATTGGAACCTGGATTCCGGACAGATCGGCGTTATGGGCTTTTCAGCCGGCGGACACCTTGCATCAACCCTAAGTACTCAATATGACCATCAAACAGTTCGGGAAACAGATACGATTGATGCGCTACCTGCCCGTCCGAATTTTTCTGCTTTGATCTACCCGGTGATTTCATTCAGGGATCTATCAGCACATCGAGGCTCACGCAGAAATCTATTGGGGGAAGAACCACCACAGGAGTTGGTAGACCGTTTTTCGTCGGAATTAAATGTGACTGCGGATACACCACCCACATTTTTGATTCACAGCCAGGATGACGAGATAGTGCCTGTCGAAAACAGTCTTCTTTATTTTGATTCACTACACCAGCACAACGTACCAGTATCGATGCACATTTATCCAACCGGTGGTCACGGTTTTGCATTTGGAACTGAAAGGGGAACCGTTCAAAGATGGAGCACTGTACTTTTAGAGTGGTTGAAATCGATAGATTGAACAACATCGTAACAGCGTATTTTTAAAAACTCTCACCACATTTCACATGCTATAGACCATCTAAAAACCTCAAAGATTTTAGATTATTCCAATCCGAATCAATTTTCTCCAGCTTGTAATTTCGTTAAAAATTCTACCAGATCGCGCAGTTCATCTCGTGTAAGTAAATTCCCCATCGCCGGCATTCCAGATGGTGAATTAACTCTTTCAGCAATATTCTCCTTTTCTATTTCCCAAACCTGTTCTCTGCCTGAAACGGTTATATGCGTATCTGATTCTGCACTCAACATTCCGCGTATGGTTTCCCCGTTATTTAGTGTGAGAGTGACCGTGCCATAACCGGGCGATATCCGGGCATCGGGATAAACCATCGATCGCAACAGTTCACTTCGGGATAATTTGCTTCCGGCATCTGTCAGATCCGGGCCCACATCACTCCCCTGACCATCAACGACGTGGCAGCGAATGCATTGCGCTGCTGCGTTTTGGTAGAAAACCTCTCTTCCCTGACTCGCATCACCGCCGTGAAGTGATTCTTTATATACAGCGACAGAATCGTCCCGTTTTTTTTCAGATTGATAGACACGAAGACGTTCCTTTATCAAATCTGAATTCACTGCTTCTGCAGCAAGTACCAAATCCAGTTCAATTTCATTATCCAACTCATTCTCCAAAAGCAGACCCATCTGCTGGTTTAGTAGCGCATATGATGAGGGATCATTGATGTCGCCCAGAATTCGTAAAGCTGACTGTTTCTCTTCAATTGTTCCATTCGCCAGGACCATTTCGATAATTAGCACCACATTTTCTGCCGGTAAATCCAGATCAGATACCAGCCGAAGCGCATTCCTTCGTACACTTGTATCTTCATCTTCCATAGCAACAAACACAACCTCATCTATTCCCTTGTATTTCATATCCACAAGTGTACGCAGAGATGCGATTCGGACATCCGGGGACGGGTCCTCTTCTATAAGTTGTAAAATATCAGGTATAGCCTGGGTTAAATTAAGATCACCCGCGGTTTTCAGGCCGGCAATTTTCACAGCACTGCTTTCATCTGTCAAAATTTTTGCCATGATTGGGTCTGCAGCATTGCGCGCTTTTTCCGGATCATTCTCAATCTCACCCCGCGGATCTCCGGTCACACGGTCCAGAACCGATGGCTCCGGCCAGACCGCAAGCGTCTGCAGCGCTTCAATTTTCAATCCTTCCGGAATATCATCTCTCACAGCAAACGTGGCCAGCCTGTGTGCGCCTTCCGATGAACCACGGTAGAGTGTTGCATTAATCGCCCGTCGCATCATCGGCTCATTCAGAAATCGATCCTGTTCAAGCAGTTTTGATAGTTCTTCAAGCCCCTCCTCTATCATCTTATCATCATTTATAGCCCGCGCTGCATTAGTTACAATAAATTCATCCTCATCTTCCAGGAATTGAACCACACCGGGACTTTCAAGCCGGGTCAAAGCTACAAGAGCCGCAATCCGGACAGCCCGTGATGAATGGCCTGCAAATTCTGTCAGCGCATTTTCGTCGCCGATTCGCTCCAGTGCGATGGCGCCCCCATGACGCAGATATATATCTTCATCATTGTTGACTTCCAGCATCTCAATGATTGGATCCAATGCCGGCCGCCAGGATATCCTTCCCAAAGCTTCTGCAGCAAAAAACCGGACCCGTAAATTGTCATCCTGCAGCAGAGGAATCAGGAATTCACCTGCCGGTTCGTATTTCACATCTCCCAGGAGTTTAGCGGCCTGAGCTCTGATTTCAGAATCGGCATCATCCAGGTATGATATTAACGGTTCTGCTACATCGGGTGACTGACGGGAAATTTGTGCAAGCCCCCAGATTCCATGGATTCGGGCTAATTGATGATCTCTTTGTTCTATGGCATTCTGAAGCGTTTCTGTTTCGGATCTTGCCGCGAGTTCAAACTGTGCCTTTTGCCGGACCCGCATGTCTTCATGTGCCAGCAGCGGGGATAGTTCTTCTAATGAGAGAGCGGTGAAATCTTCATCAAGAAGAGATTTTGTTTCCATTCGGACAGGGGATTCAGATTCATTTGGTGTATCAAACTTCCAGATCCTGCCTTTTTGTTTAAGTGTCCACCCCTCAATCCAGTCTGTAAAATAGATGGCGCCGTCAGGCCCAAAATCAAGACTTGTTGGCAACAGACCTTCCAGGATTTGTTCATCTTTTTCCAACTGAAAAGAGGCCCCGCTTTCTTTCAGCGTAAATGCATGAATTCCGGAATTCGTTGGGGATCCTACAAACTTACCAACAAAAAAATGGTCCTTCCACTCTTCACTCAATGCCGTGCCCGGATTATAAGTCATCCCGGAGGGACCGCTGATATACCTATCCAAAGGCGGTAGCAGATGAGCCGCCTGGCCATCAAATCGGGGTTTATAGTACTCTTCACCCATGAGTACATTATAATTATTATTTTTCGGATCACTATATTTTCCAAACTGCCAGTTCAACCTCCAGCCACTGTCAGATCCGTTGACAAGGTACACCAGCCGTTCAAACTCTCCTGCATGATCTCCATCATTGTCGACCGTTATAAGATTTCCGTACTTGTCAAAGACAAACTCGTGTGTATTGCGTAAACCTGCGGCAAATACTTCAAAATCTCTGCCATCCGGTTCTGAACGCACAATTGCCCCCTGGCGCGGATAATGCCACCGTTTCCCTTCATTGTCTACAACACTCAAACCCACATCACCTATGGCCCAGTAAAGCCGTCCATCTGGCCCGGTTGTAAGTCCAGACATTCCATGTCCGTTAAAGCCAATATTTATTCCGAACCCATGAAGAATAGACTTTTTATCATTTCCGTATCCATCACCATTTGTGTCGCGGATACGCCACAGGTCCGGTGAAACTCCTACAAATAGATCTCCATCAAAAAAGAGCACGGCACCTGCGACATCTGTTATTTCGTCATGGAAGTCCCGAATTATCTCTTGCGATCTGTTAGCATATCCATCCCCGGTAGTATCTGCAATTCTTAAAACAGACTCCTTACCTATCTTAAGATCGCGCCAATCGTGGCTTCCGTCTTTATTATAATCTTCAAGCCATTGATTGTTAGCACTCTTTTCGGGTGCAAGTTTGCGGCGGATCAACTCTCTGCGGTCATCCACCGTTTCAAGTTCAATCGACTCAATCATCCAGCCGCTGAGGCCTCGAATATCTATTTCAGCATTTCTTCTGCGTTCTGTTATGGTTACATATACTCTGCCATCGTCATCTACATGAAGCCCAACCGGGTCGCTTAGAAGTTTTTCCGATGCCCAAAGGGTCGCTTCAAAACCATCAGCAACGGATACCGCCGACTGCTCCAGAGCCTGATCCATATACTCAACCGCCTCCTCATCCGTCACAGAACGCACAACAAGTTCTTGAGTTTCTTCAGTGCAGCCTAGAAAAGAGGCAAATAAAAAAGCGACTAATGATAATGAGAATAGTACTCTATACTTCAACTGCATCACCCAACAACTCCTTAAACATCAGATTCATTTTATAACTCGTTTACAGCCCAAAGTATGCCATTGGCAACTTTATTGAGAAACTCTTTCTGTTTAAACATTTCATTATTGTGACCTAATGTTGTTGCAAAAATACGGTTACCCTCAAACTCATGGGTCCAGGTTACGGTTTGATACTCTTTTGTTTCCGCACCGAATGTTCTGGCCAGTGGTGTGATATCTCCCCACACCTTTTCAATTACGTATACTTCATCAGCCGGTGTTGTCCATGTTTCAGGAAAATCACGCATTATAGGGTGGTCAGGAGCAATATTTTCTACTTCAAATTCTCGCTGATCTTCATGCCACATCGATTGCAAGCCCATAAATTCAAACCATGGATCTGCCGGTTCTGCATAACGATAGCTGAGTACAGCGGCATGTATTAATACAGCAGGAGTTCCGAGGTGATGTTGCACAACATGCGAAACGTACTCAGGATCGTTTACCCGCCCAAAACCCGTATTGTGAACAACCAGATCGTAATCCGCTGCCCAATTCTCTTCCCTCATTATAGACACATGATGATTGGGTTCACCATCGCCCTCATGAACAACCGTCCATTCAATTCTATCTCCAATCCGTTCATCCATTGCCTGGATCAGAAGTTCTTCCTGGGTCTCATAATCATGCCATCCACCGCCAGTTACGAGAAGCACCTGGATAGTGTCCCCCCCTTCATGTGAACAGGAGAGCAGACTAAAACCAAAAACAAGGATGAAAATTGGACTGGAAAATGCAGAATGACTGATTGCTGACATATATTAACATGTTGAAAGTTGATGTAAAAAACTGAAATTTTATTATTCTGACAATATATATTAAATTTAACAATGACAGATTCTCAGCTACAAATCACCTACACATGGCAATGTTTTTCATTGCAGGAAATCTTACAGACGACCTCCAAGTCGAATCGTTAATCTTTGCCCTGAGATAATGTTTAACTCCGATTTTGCTGAATTGGATAAAAAAGATATTGGTGATAATTTGTGTTAGATTATCACAAATTTCAGAGTTTACGAACTCTCGGCGAAGATATTCGAGATTGCTGACCTTCAGATTTAATCCATCTTTCAGCAAATCTGTCTATCAAATGTATATTTATTTACCCGTAAGAAAGAAAATTTCGAGGTATTAACGTTCATTTGGGTAAATAGAAACAAAATACACACGCTTATTGCACCCAAAATTATGAATGATAATACTTCAGAATTTCGCATAGATGATATTATCACAAGACATCCCAGTATCAATTCAATTACTGTACGCAGTTATCTTGATTTAACTTGTCTATTATATTGAAGTTATTTAGATTGTGTTTGCTTCACCGGTAAAGTTTAATAGGGCTTTCTTAATCTAAAACTCCTGTAGCAGACGTAAAATTGGTAAAACTTTGGACTCTGTCTTAGCGGTGCCACAACGTTAATTTAAAGTAAATCCTAAAAAAGACGATAGAGATTTACGACATAATCTATAAAGACTCGTGATTGAACAGCAGTTATCGAGCTTTTTCCTCTTAAGAGGGTATAATTTTAATTACAGTGAGCTACTCTGCAGCATGAGTAGCGGAAGATAATTACCGAAAAATGTTGAGTTACGATTAACCCAAATTTAGAATGAGCGAATTCAAATTTATTAAACTGTAGTAGATTTGTGTTCGATTTACCATATCAATGCATTTCATCAAATTATTTACAACTCTATGAAATCATTATTTGATCAGAAGTACTTTAATCTTGGTAAAAATCAATGAAAAAAAATAACGTTCGTCTCATAGATATTGCTGAAAGACTCAATCTGACTAAAGTCAGTATATCTAAAGCGCTTCGAGATCATCCCGATATCGGCGATGATACAAAAAAAAAGGTGAAAAAGGTTGCCAAAGAGATGGGCTACCGACCCAATCTCGTAGCACGATCACTGACATCGAATAAATCTCATACCATAGGAGTAATTATACCAAAAATTGCTCATTATTTTTTCGCCCCTGTTGTTGAGGGTATTTACAATTCCGCAATTAAGACCAACTACGAAATCATTTTGGGAATCTCATTGGAAAATGAAGAAAAAGAAAAACAACTTCTGGAATCAATGATAGACCTAAGAGTTGATGGGTTGTTAATTTCAATTACTGAGCAAACAAAAAGCCTTACAATTTTTGAAAAGGTAAAAGAGATGGGTATCGACATCGTATTCTTTGATCGGGGATTTGCAGATTCTGATTTTTCATATATAAAAGTTGAAGATAGAAAAAGTGCCCGTAAAGGTGTTAAACATTTGATTGATCAAGGTATCAAAGACATTGCCCACCTTTCGGGGTACTCTTCACTCTTGATTGGAAATGAACGGAAACTTGGTTATTTGGATGCCCTAAGTGAAGCTTCAATTAAGATGCCTGAAGATGCGATAGTTGAAGGAGGTTTCAGTGAAACTGATGGTTATGAAGGGTTTGAAAAATTACTTAGTAAGTATGGCTTGCCTGAAGCAATTTTTGCTGTTACATATCCAGTTGGCCTGGGAGCATTGAGGTATATGAAAGAACATGATATCGATTCAAAAACTGTTAAAATACTCACATTTGGAGCCAGTGAGTTTAACAAATATCTCGAACACCCCTTTATTTGTATCGATCAGCCAACGTTTGAATTGGGCCAACGGTCGTTTGAACAGATTCTTATAGAAATAAATAAAGAATCAAAAAGGTTACCTGAAATCATTCAACTACCCGCTTTTGTGAGAGAATAAAAGCGCACTTACGCGCTGAAAATGCTAATAATACATCTAAAGAAATTTAAAAATTCCATCTAAGCTTTTCTCCTTTTCGCGCTGTACTACATCGGAGAAGCTTTCCTTTTATACTCTTCAAGTCTAAACGTAAATAGATTGGAATTTAATGAGCTTTAAAGGGTTTCACTGTGCCAAATCGTTTAATTCACGTATTTATAATGCCATCAAAATTAATACCACTTTTTCTCGCAATCATTACAATCACCTGCTTCATATTCTGCAAAAAAGAAACGAGGAGAAGAAGGTTTAAAATCAGAATTTGATTGGATACACCTACCCCGTTTGAAAAACCATGGTTTTTATGGCTAATCATGTGGTGAAATAATCTCAATCTATTTTATAATGGTTCTATACCAATACTGTCCTAAACATCAGAAAAATTTGCTCAAATCCAATTCTTATGGCCATAACAGAGGATTGGATACTATGTTAAGATTCAATCCCTAGGTTATCTTGCAGAATTTTACTGTGTCTTCAAATCGTGGGTGAAGATCAACTTTTGTATTATTCTGCGCGACTCAGCGGTATACTCTGCGCAAATCAGCGAGAACGAAAATCCCAATACAATTGACACCCCATTTTTATTTGATAAATTTAAATGTTTAGGACGCTACTGGTTCTATACCTTTTTTTGTACCCTATTTAATAATTGTATACTTCTTTCTGCCACGCCTTCTCAGTTGTAAACTGTTAAAATAAAATGAAGATGAATAAAATATATCCGAATACTAATCCTGAACTTCAGACGGCTGTTCAAACATTTAAAGAGACATGGAATATCCATGTATATGAAAAATCTCTTCAAGAATATGGTAACTGCTGCTATTTTTTAATTCGGGAAGACCTTAGAAAATTTCTTGTCATAGCCGCAAAAAAAGATCACACATTTTCAAAAGATTTTCAGGGTCACCAAATTGAGGCTGGCGAGTTTATTTATTTGAGATGTAAAATGAGTCGTAAAAACGCATCTGTCCTTCGCTCTAAATTCGAATTTACAAATGCGGTATTAGTTGGTAAAAATAACTCGTATGGTTTTGGAGATCGTCTAGGTAATGCAGGACCTGCACATTTAAGAGCTGTTCGGAATTCTGGCTTCATACCTGTTCTCGCTCAACAGTCTATACGGGAGCTGGAAAGGACCAACAGAACTGCACAGGAAGTAATGGATGCAGCAAGCTGGGCTGCTTTTCAGGAAGGGTTTACGGAAGGCTTTGGAGCGGATGCCGATCATTTAAAAACAACCGATCATATCGATAGAATGGTCAAGGCTGGTTTCACAATGTTTACCATTGATCCAAGTGATCATGTAGTAAATAAAGCCCGCATGATGGATCAGATAGAATTGATTAAAGCGTTCAACTCACTACCATGGAAACAATTACGCTGCCTACCCGAAGATCTTTTACAACGCTATTTGAATGAAAAGCTGAGTCTGAACAATCTTATTTTGACTCCCACAAAACATGATTTAATAACGGGTATGGTAAAATATGGGCGCGTCATTACCCATACCAAAAAACTTGCTGATTATTTGGCAAGCACCTACCCGGATCATCCCGTCGAATTGGAACTTTCAATAGATGAAACAGAACTGCCTACAACACCATTTGAACATTATTTGATTGCATCTGAATTAAGCCGGTTAGGAGTTGAGCTCGTTAGTCTTGCCCCCCGTTTTTGCGGTGATTTTGAAAAGGGAATCGATTTTAAAGGTGATCTTGATCAGTTTGGAGTAGAATATGAGCAACACCTGGCTGTCGCGGAGAGGTTTGGAGGATATAAGCTAAGTATACATTCGGGAAGCGATAAATTTTCGGTATATAAAGTCATTGGTTCTATCAAATCTGGCTCTGTACATGTAAAGACAGCTGGTACAAGTTACCTGGAAGCTCTGCGAACGGTCGCAGAAGCTAACCCTGATCTGTTTCGAGAAATACTCTCGTATTCAATGAAGTGTTTTAACGAAGATAAAAAAACGTATCATATCTCTGCTAAACTAAAGAATGTTCCGGCTCTTGAATCACTGAAAGATAAACAATTGCCGTTGCTGCTGGATGATAATGACACACGCCAAGTTCTTCATGTTGCCTACGGTTCCATTCTTTCAGAAAATTCCGAAGGTAAAACATTCAAGGCGCAATTGATGAGGTCTCTTGAAGAAAACGAGCATCTCCATGAAAAAAATCTGGTACATCATTTTTATAAACATTTGGAACCTTTTTTAGTAGATAAATAGGGGGTATACCACAATTAGTACCATGTTGAAAAGTAATCGTATCATTATAGCACTTCTATTTTTAATCATTTCATGTGGAAAATTGTCGCAAACACATTTTAACACGTATATTAATCCTAATTACAAATGCGCAGAATTTATTAGCCCGGAAAATTCTTATAAAACATTTGAGGATAAAAACACTTCTGGATTTTGGGTAACAATCGTTGACTCTTTAAATCAATCGCCAATTCCTGAAGTGCTGGTTTTATTTGAAAAAGATCCAACTAAAACTGCAGATTTGACAGATGATAAGAGAAATATTTGGCTACATTCTGGATTGACAAATGAAAAGGGAAGTATTTGGATACATTCTACAAAATTGGATACAGTATTTGTACAATACATTGGCTTTCAAAATCAATATTATTATCGCAATAACGCTTCAATTGACAGTGTCGTAATATTTTTAAACGAATGTCTTTATTCGTCTCATTAGTGTGGTATAACACTGCGCATTAACTGGGGCCGCGGACTCTTTAGCTCCTGATTCTAATGGCAATATTCAAAATTTCAGTCTTTATTAAACTTAAAATCTCCGCGCCCGTTATGCGCTGATCCGTTAATTCCCTGTCTCTGGAGTTTGAGATTTACCGGATAGTAATTCTCTAATTACAAATAAAAGCCGGCTATTTGTACATACAATCAGTTTTTTAAATCTTGTGTTCAAGTTATTTTACAAGACTTTCAACCGCATCCAACATATATAGGGTATTTAACCAAAATACAGCTCCTCAGTCGTTGAGTCCTTGCGTTTTGAAATGATAGTCTCGTTCATCAAGTATAAAAGTAGCTCTTTTACAGAGCTGCACAGTAATCCCACAGGGAGCTCGAAGCATCACAAATGGAACTATTCTATAACTTTCATCAATGATCAGAGGTTCTCTCATCTTTATCAGTATTACCTTCTGCAGGTTTTTTTGTAAACATTTATGAGTTGCACTAAAGATAGATTCATGTTTTTATAATCAGACACTTTCTATAGTAGATTGTTTACACTTCCATTATATCCCTTCCCCGCCATCAGTGAAAAAATATTGCTTGCGGGCTCTATTTTTCTGCTTCACTTTTTTACTCCAAGATGTTCCACCATTCCGTCGTTTCTACCGGGTTACTTACATTGATTGCAAAATGTTCAACTTCGTATTTACGTCCAGTTTTTATTTAAATTCGATGACAAACAGATTTTCGGGCTGTCAATTATTCTTTGGCTTAAGAGATCAATTAGAATAATTGTGTGTAAATAACCAAAATAATATATAAGTTGCGCAATCGATTACATTACGAATTTAAACAACCCTAGTTATGTCTATAAAATACACCGTAAGGTTCGCTACAAATCCTGATGATTTTGATCTGTATGATGCCGGTCAGATCAGGGACAATTTTTTAATGCCAGACTTATTTTCCGATGGAGATATCAATCTGGTTTATACTCATTATGATCGATTCATTGTAGGCGGAATTAAGCCAGGAAACTCACCACTTGAACTTGAAACCATCCCTCCACTCAAAGCCGATCAGTTTTTAGACCGCAGAGAGATTGGAATCATTAATGTTGGTGAAACAGGAACAGTGGTAGTTGATGGAGAAGAGTATACCCTCGATTTTAAAGAAGCTCTTTATGTAGGGAAAGAAGCTGGCAAAGTGGAATTTAAGAAAAACGATGGAAAACAGCCGCTGTTTTATCTGAATTCAACCCCTGCCCACAAGTCTTATCCGACGAAAAAAGTCACTCAAGATGATGCCGAAATTGTTGAACTTGGTTCCCTGCAAACATCCAATCACAGAGTTATCCGGAAACTGATTGTTAACAGTATTGTAAAAACCTGTCAACTTCAGATGGGGATGACACAGCTCGAGGAAGGAAGTGTTTGGAATACCATGCCGCCACATGTGCATGACCGACGAATGGAAACCTATTTTTATTTCGAACTGCCGGAAGATCAGGTCGTCTGCCACTTTCTTGGAGAGCCTGACAACACACGTCACATCTGGCTTAAAAATCGACAGGCAGTGCTATCTCCCCCATGGTCAATACATTGTGGATCTGGAACAAGTAACTACACCTTCATTTGGGGAATGGCCGGAGAGAATCTTGATTATAGCGACATGGATAAAGCCAAACCCACAGACCTTCGATAATTTGATTTGTATTAAACTAAACCAACACCAATTATGAGTTCACTTTTTGATTTATCTGGTAAACGAGCACTTGTGACGGGAGCTACTCACGGTCTCGGAATGGCAATGGCTAAAGGCCTCGCAGAGGCTGGAGCAGAACTTATCATTAACGGTACCACTCCCTCCCGTATGGAAAAAGCTGTTGGAGAATATGAAAGTGAAGGCCATACTGTTCACAGTTTTATCTTTGATGTAACCAATGAAGACAAAGTTCGGGAACACGTCGATAAAGTGGAAAAAGAGATCGGACCAATAGATATCCTGGTTAATAATGCAGGGATTATTAAACGCGTTCCGCTCAAAGACATGGATGTGGAGGAATATCGAAGGGTGATCGACGTAGACTTAGTGGGACCTTTTTTGATGGCCAAACATGTTGTTCGTCATATGATTCCCCGCAAGGAAGGTAAAATCATAAACATCTGTTCGATGATGACGGAACTCGGCCGCGATACTGTTGGCGCCTATGCCGCTGCCAAGGGTGGACTAAAAATGCTCACAAAAAGTATGGCAACCGAATGGGCTCGCTACAACATACAATCGAATGCCATTGGGCCAGGATATTTTGCCACTTCACAAACAGAGCCTATTCGAAAAGATGGCCACCCATTTAATGAATTCATAATTAACCGAACACCAGCCGGCCGCTGGGGAGATCCCTCCGACCTAGCAGGAGCCGCTGTTTTTCTATCTTCTAAGGGCAGCAATTTTGTAAACGGACAGGTAATATACGTTGATGGCGGTATTTTGGCTACGATTGGCAAACCAGCTAACGAATAATGATTTTTACAGATCATCATTAAAGCACTGGTAGCTTTTTTATTTCTTTGGCTGTAACCGCTCTGTTGCTGATTTCATGTAGCATTATGGGGATTCTGCCCATAACAGAATCTCTATCTCAATTCCGCTGGACAAAGAGAAGATGGATAAACCTGTCTTTATTACTCAAATTTAACTTGAAAAGCTTACCGGTACAGTCCCGAAAGGATTGTTGCCGGTATCTTAAACGATTTGTACGAGCTTCTGGCATGGCAGGGATATGGCGTAGACCTCGATATAAAATGGGACGAGCTATTAACACCTCAATTTGCCAGATTTCAAATGGATAGCCCCCAGATGGAAAAATGAGAAAGTAGGATTTTGAAATGAACTACCTCGGGGCAAAGCCCACGAGGTATCAATGTAAAACCACAACCATTTACTCAAATATGAAGTTTATTCTGGGTTGTCACCCTTCTCCTGAATAGATGCCTGCAGCAAAAGGGGCACATTTATCGTTTCCGACCCAGAGGGTCGGGGAATTGAACCACTTATGATTATTAAGAACGCTGTGTTCAAGTCATTAATGCAACAGCGCGGTGTTTAAGGGTATACAGCTACTGAAATGCATCATATTTTTATTGCTGTTTACTGAAAGGAAACTTATTTAAAAAAACAACTCAATTGCATATCAATGAATTTCCGGGTGAGTACGGTTAAATGAAGAAGAAAAAAACAACGATCTATGATATAGCAAAGCACCTTGATGTTACCGCTTCAACAGTATCCCGTGCGCTGAAAAACAACTCCCGCATCAGCGATGCAACAAAACTGTTAGTTCGTGAAACAGCAAAAAAACTCAATTATCAACCCAACAATATTGCCGCAGCGCTACGAAAAGGGAAAAGTAATGTGGTAGGAATCATCATCCCCATGGCAGACAGGAATTTCTTTGCCTCTATTATCCGTGGCATCGAAGAAATTGTAAATGATGCGGGATATAACGTTATTATCTGCCAGTCAAATGATTCAACCGAAAAAGAAATATCCAACATCGGTACCCTACTGGAATCCCAGGTTGATTGTATTATGGCGTCCTACGCAAAAAGCACAACCAACTTTGATCATTATAAAGAAATCGTTGACCGTGATGTCCCTCTCATTCTCTTTGACCGGCTTCATGAGTCTCTGGAATCACTTGATGTAGATGCTGTGGTTATTGATGATTATATAGGTGCCTACAAAGCTACGCAACATCTTATAGACCAGGGATGCCGCAGAATTGCACACTTTTCTGGCCCTGAACATGTCAGCATCTATAAGGAACGAAAGCGTGGCTACGAGGACGCACTTATTCAAAATAATATTGGCCTTGATGAAAGTCTGATCCTTGAAAGTGATTTAAAACTGAAGGCTGGCAAAGATCTGACTGAAACTATTCTTCAGTGGAACCAACTGCCGGATGCTATTTTTTCATCCAGTGACTATTCAGCCATCGGGGCAATGGAAGTGTTAAAGTCCAACCAGGTAAGAGTACCCGAACAGGTTGCAATAGTAGGGTTTAGTAATGAATCGTTTACTTCGTTTGTGGAACCTTCGCTTTCAACAGTTGATCAGCATAGCAAGAAAATTGGACAGTATGCGGCGAACTTGTTTTTAGATATCATGAAAAAAAGTAAAGGTGAGCATACTGCCACGAAGACCGTTTTATCACCTGAATTAATCATCAGAAAATCATCTTTGAAGTTGACATAATTTTAAAAACTGGACCAAACTAAGAAACGAACAGCTCACTTATGAAACCCTTTCTTACAAAAGATTTCTTACTTCAAACAGAGACTGCAAAAATCCTGTATCATGATTCCGCTTCCGATCAACCCATTATTGACTACCACTGCCATCTTCTACCTGCAGATATAGACAGTGATAAAAACTTTGCCAACTTGACAAAAATCTGGCTGGATGGTGACCATTACAAATGGCGGGCGATGAGAACGTTCGGCATCGATGAAAAATATATCACAGGTGACGCACCGGATAAAGAGAAGTTCCTAAAATGGGCGGAAACGGTTCCGTATACCGTTCGAAATCCGCTCTATCACTGGACACATATGGAGCTTAAAAACTATTTTGGAATTGATAAACTCCTGAGTCCGCGAACGGCAGAGGAGATTTATGATCAGTGTACAAAGGATTTGCAGAAAACGGATTTTAGTACAAAGTCAATCCTGAAACGGATGAATGTAAAGGTTGTTTGTACAACTGATGACCCGGTTGACAGCCTATCGCACCATCAAAATATCAAGAAAGATCCATTTGGTGTAAAAGTACTACCGGCCTTTCGACCTGATAAAGTCTATGCGTTTAATGATCCGGAAAAGTATAACAGCTATATCGATCAGTTAAGTGATGTAAGCGATATTGAGATCAAAACGCTGACAGACCTGTATGAAGCCCTTCATAAACGGATTAGTTACTTCCATGAAAATGGGTGTAAACTTGCTGATCACGGACTGGAAAAGATTTTCCATGCAAACCTTTCTTCTTCCGAATTACGTGATTCATTTATACAAGTTCGGAAGGGAAATAAACTGAGTGTCTACCAAAAGCATGGGTTAACATATGCCATCCTGATTGAGCTTGGGAAGATGTATGAAAATAAGAACTGGGTCCAGCAATACCATCTTGGAGCACTGCGAAATACCAACGAACGAATGCTTGACGAGCTGGGACCCGATACAGGATTCGATTCCATTGGTGATTTTTCTCAAAGCCGGAATCTTTCCCGGTTTCTGAATCAGCTTGATTCAACCAATCAGCTTGCAAAAACTATTCTCTACAATCTGAACCCGGCTGACAATGAGGTGATGGCGGCAATGATCGGGAATTATAATGATGGCTCTGTGAAAGGAAAAATGCAGTATGGATCTGCCTGGTGGTTTTTAGATCAAAAAGATGGGATGGAAAAACAATTGAATGCTCTCTCCAACCTTGGGCTCTTGAGCTGTTTTGTCGGGATGCTGACCGATTCAAGAAGCTTTCTCTCCTATCCCCGCCATGAATACTTCCGGCGGATACTCTGTAATCTCATCGGAGCCGATGTTGAAAACGGTGAGCTACCAAACGATCCTGAACTTCTCGGTGGAATTGTAGAAGATATCTGTTATAACAATGCAAACGAATATTTTGCATTTTAGATAGCGCAATTCTCTATGAAAAAAGTAATCACATTTGGCGAAATCATGCTTCGCCTCTCCCCTCCCGGCTATCTTCGATTTTCACAAGCAAATCAGTTTGACGTAAATTTCGAGGGAGCCGAATCCAATATTGCAGTATCTTTGGCCAACTTTGGAGTCCCAACTGAACTTGTGAGCCGGGTGCCGGATAATGATATTAGTGACTCCGCTCTTAACGAGTTGCGAAAACACGGTGTGGGAATAAATCATGTAATATTAGGTGGTGAACGATTAGGAGTCTACTACCTGGAGAACGGTGCTGTGCATCGTGGTGGAAAAGTTATCTACGACCGTACGCACTCCTCGATATCGGCCATAAAAACAGGTATGATTGATTGGGAAGTGGTTTTTGATGGCGCGGAGTGGTTTCACTGGACAGGTATCACGCCGGCACTGTCTCAAAACGCTGCAGATGTGTGCAGGGAAGCGATAGAAGCAGCAAATAAGCTGAATATTACCATTTCTGTAGATTTTAATTTCCGTGCAAAATTGTGGAATTACGGCAAAAAACCATCAGAAGTTTTGCCGGAGCTGGTGAAAGGATGCCATATTATTATGGCTAACGAGCTGGATGCAGAACAACATTTTGGCATTCAGCCGAAAAATAAAGAAGACCTTGAGTCGGGAGAGATGAACAGAGACGCTTACCTTTCAGTCTGCAGACAGTTGATGGATAAACTTCCAAATGCCAGAAAAATCATAACAACAAATAGAGAACCCATCAGTGCATCTCACAATAACTGGTCAGGTGTCTTATATAATGGTAAAGACTTTTTTGAATCTCCCACATACGAAATTACACATATCGTGGACCGCGTGGGGGGTGGCGATTCCTTCATGGGAGCATTGATTTATGGATTACTCACATTCAGGAACGATGATCAAAAGGCACTGAATTTTGCCATTGCGGCCTCCTGTCTCAAACACACAATTGTTGGAGATGTGAATTTAGTTACGGTGGATGAGGTGATGAAACTAATGAAAGGTGATGCATCTGGCCGGGTATCCAGATAGGATAAATTGACATCTAATCATCTTATTTGACCTCCAAGCTTTAGTTCCAATCGCCAACCGAACCAGACTTGAATAAAATGTGGTTGACTCTAACCCTCTTATCTCTTCTGAAAGCACTTATCAAAAATGACTCTGATTCTTTTTCAGAAGAATTGGAATATCAGCATAATCACTTATTCATTGAGGAAAATCTTGACTATTAAGCTTATTATTTGCAATTTAAGTTATCGGTTAAGTTATTCTACAAAAATTCCATCTGATATCTGCACAATGAACCTATAATCAAATAATTCGGGATAAGTCACTTACTATTTTCGTTTACCAGTATAAAAAGTCACGTCCTTGCTCTGCTTATTCTGTTATTTAAACATCAAACTATGCATACAAAATCAGTATCTATGATCTCAATGTTGAGTTATTTTATTTGGGAATTTGGTGGTGACTACCGTTAACCATATTGGAATGTTGCATAGAATCGCAATGAACCTCAGGGTTTTCCACCTGCGCTATGCACCTTCCCGTGATTTTTAATTTAAGCTCTCCAAAGCAAAAGTTAATCTTGGAGAGTCGCCATTAACTTAGGCAGTATTGAGTAAAACCTCTTGATTATCAAACATATTAACGCAAACAGATACAATAACTTTTAAATTTAATATCGATCGATATGAAAAAAGTAATTACTTTGGGTGAAATTATGCTTCGTCTCTCCCCCCCTGGATTTTTGAGATTTTCGCAAACAAACTCATTTGATGCGATTTATGGCGGTGGGGAGTCGAATGTATCCGTTTCGCTCGCGAATTACGGGATTCCTACCGAATTTGTCACACGGCTGCCTGATAACGACATCGGCCAATGCGCATTGATGGAGATGCGCAAACGTGGTGTAGGAACAAAACATATCATTTACGGTGGTGAACGCCTGGGAATTTACTTTCTCGAAACCGGAGCGGTGAGCCGTGGCAGCAAAGTCGTATATGACAGATCCCATTCAGCTATCTCCTCGATAAAAAAAGGTATGATCGACTGGGAAAAGGTCTTCAAAGATGCCGAGTGGTTTCATTGGACAGGAATTACACCCGCGATATCTCAGGGAGCGGCTGACGTTTGTCTTGAAGCGATAATTGCTGCGAACGATCTTGGAATTACGGTTTCTACTGATCTCAATTATAGGGCTAAATTGTGGAAATACGGCAAGGAACCCTCCGAAATAATGCCCGATCTTGTCGATGGGTGCGATGTTATTCTTGGAAACGAGGAAGATGCAGAAAAACATTTTGGCATCCATCCTGACAACGTAGATGTAACTCAGGGTGATTCAATGGACAGCCAGGCGTATCTGTCCGTTTGTAAACAGTTGATGGAAAAATTTCCTCGTGCTAAAAAAGTTATTACCACCTTGAGAGGATCAATCAGCGCATCTCATAATTCATGGTCTGGAGTGCTGTATAATGGCAAAAATTTCCTGGAAACTCCAACCTATCAAATAACCCATATAGTGGACCGTGTTGGCGGCGGTGACTCCTTTATGGCTGGTTTAATTTACGGGCTGTTAACCTATAAGGATGACGACCAAAAGGCTCTTGAATTCGCTGTAGCAGCATCTTGCCTGAAACATACCATTTATGGAGATGCAAATCAGGTTACTGTAGATGAAGTAAAGAAACTGATGGAGGGTGATGCCTCAGGCCGGGTATCCAGGTAGATAAGTAAATTCTCTTATATAATCCTTTTAAAGTGATTCATTCAACCTGTTTCAAAGCTCTATTTATTAATACATGAATTTAGAATACACGTGGCGTTGGTTTGGGCCGAAAGATCCGATCACGCTTGATACCATAAAACAGACCGGAGTAACCGGTATTGTATCCTCCCTTCATCACAAGAAACCGGGTGAGGTTTGGAGTATTGAAGAAATCAAAAAACACAACCAGATCATCGAAGACAATGGGTTGAAGTGGTCTGTGGTTGAAAGTATCCCTGTCCACGAAGACATAAAAAAGCAGAGCGGCAGGTGGAAAGAGTGGATCGAAAATTACAAAGAAACGATAGAAAACCTGGCGTCTTGCAACGTTAAGACGATCTGTTACAACTTTATGCCGATTCTTGACTGGACCCGAACTGATCTGGATTTCCCGCTCGGTGATGGTACAACCGGCCTCAGATTCGATCAAAAAGCATTTATTGCGTTTGAACTCTATTTGCTTGAGCGCAAAGAAGCAGAAAAGAACTACTCCTCCCAACAGAAAAAAGAAGCTCATACCTACTTTAAAAATCTTGACAACAAACAAAAACAACAGCTTGTTAATAACATCATTGCAGGTCTGCCGGGTGGCCACGATGAGTACAGCTTGGCAGATTTCAAAGCCATATTAAAAGAGTATCAGTCAATCGATGAAAGCAAGTTGAGAACACACCTCGCTCATTTCATGAAGGAGATTGTGCCTGTTGCTGAAAAGTATGAGGTGAAATTGTGTATCCATCCAGATGATCCGCCATACCCAATTCTCGGGTTGCCACGGATTGTAAGTACTGAGAAGGATGCCAAGTGGCTGTTGAATACAGTGGATTCATTCTACAACGGACTAACATTTTGCACCGGATCCTACGGGGTCAGGACCGATAATGACCTTCCGGGAATGATAAAACGTATGGGTGACCGGATTCACTTTCTTCATCTTCGAAGTGTTCAACGGGAAGATGGTGTAAGTTTTTATGAAGCTGATCACCTGCAAGGTAGCTCACAAGTTACAGAAGTGATGCACACCCTGTTAAGTACTTTCCAATCATCCGACAGAACCATCCCCGTTCGTCCTGATCATGGACACAAGATGATGGACGATTTGGACAAAATTTCAAACCCGGGCTATTCATGCATCGGCCGCCTGGATGGATTAGCAAAATTAAAAGGACTAGAGAAAGGAATTCAGTATTCGTTAAATGTCATTAACTAAACTTATTTATTGTGAAATTCAATATGCTAATTTTTAAGTACTTGTTGATTCTCTATGTTTTTGAATTGATTGTGTAATCGATTGCTTCGAATAACTTATTCACGGGCAGTAAATTTCTAATGGCCCGATAATCTTAAACTAACAATTAACAATGGCTAGATTTACTCGAATTGAAGTTGCACTTGAAATGGACCGTTCCGGTTTGGTGCCTCTATTTTATCATGATGATATAGTGCTTTCTAAGAAAGTTCTAACCGCCTGCTATAAAGGAGGGGCCCGCCTGTTGGAGTTTACCAACCGTGGTGATTATGCCCATGAAGTATTCAGAGAGCTTAACGTTTATGCCGAAAACAATCTTCCTGAGATGATTCTTGGCGTTGGATCTGTTACCGACGGTGGCACTGCTTCTCTATATTTACAGCTTGGTGCAAATTTTGTGGTTACACCTGTTCTTCGTGAAGATATCGGCCTTGTGTGCAATCGCCGTAAAGTTTTATGGTCACCCGGATGTGGTTCACTGGCAGAGATTGCACGTGCCGAGGAGCTGGGTGCAGAGATTGTAAAGGTATTTCCTGGCAGCCAGTTGGGACCAGGTTTCGTTAAAGCTATAAAAGCACCCTGCCCCTGGACGTCCATCATGCCAACAGGTGGTGTGACAGCGGAAAAGGACAATTTAAAAGCCTGGTTCGATGCAGGTGTTACCTGCGTTGGAATGGGATCAAAATTGGTGACAAAAGAATTTTTGAATAACGAAGATTTTGAAGGACTGGAAAATCACGTACAGAACACCCTTCAAATCATAAAAAGCTTCAAAAAGTAGATCTCTCATGAAAGCATCTTTTCTGCTGTTCCTACTTGCTCTTTTTATTTCATTGGCTGCGTGTGAAAAGCCGAGCGATACTACAACCATTCGTATGGCTCATGCGCTGAATACCTCTCACCCCGTGCATGAAGCGATGGTTTTTATGGCTGACCTTGCAAGTGAAAAATCAGATGGACGTTTGCAAATAAAGGTATACCCCAATCAACAGCTTGGTTCTGAAAGGGAACTTCTTGAATTAGTACAGATCGGCAGCGTGGGTATGACAAAGATATCGTCCGGTGCTCTTGAAAACTTTGTACCGGAAATGCTTGTCTTCGGCCTTCCTTACCTGTTTGGTGATGAAGAACATATTGAGTCTGTACTTCAGGGAGAGATTGGCCAGGAGCTTCTACTAGCGGGTGAACCTTACTGGCTAAGAGGTCTTACCTATTACGATGCCGGAAAACGAAGTTTTTACACAAAAGATCGTCCTATAGAGTCTCCCGATGATCTGGGAGGCATGAATATTAGAGTAATGCAGAGTCAAATGGCGGTTAACATGATGAGAAATTTAGGAGGATCACCCACTCCTATCTCTTTTGGTGAGCTTTACACGGCCCTTCAACAGGGCGTTGTGGACGGGGCAGAAAACAACCCTCCCTCTTTTTTGACTTCGCGTCACTATGAAGTAGCAAAATACTATAGTCTGGATGAGCATACGATGCTCCCCGATGTTGTCATAATAGGGACTAAAGTTTGGGATAATTTGAACACACAGGAGCAGCATTGGCTGCAAGAAGCAGCGGATTCATCAGCTGTATTCCAAAAACAATTATGGGTTAAAGCCGAAAAAGAGGCCTTTAAGATCATTCAGGAAGCTGGGGTACAAATCAATTATCCGGATAAAGGCCCTTTTATCGAAAAAACCAAGGGCATATATGAAGAATTCAGGCGGAATCAACCCGAAATATATAAACTGGTAGAACGAATTCAGAATCTACAGTAAACAACTTTACCACTAATTATATAATGACTTTTAAAGAAAAATCTGACATTTACATAGGTCATTTCCTTGCTTTTTTAATGGCTTTGATGCTCGTGAGTGTGGTATGGCAAGTCTTCACAAGATATATACTCGGTGCAGCAAGTGATTTTACAGATGAGCTGGCACGCTATCTTTTAATTTGGATCGGCACATTAGGAGCCGCATATATTTCTGGTAAAAAGATGCACCTGGCGATTGACCTGTTGCCAAAAAGTTTAAGTGGAAAAGCCAACTATCGCCTTAACGTAATCATTAGTCTGTTTGTCATGGTTTTCGCACTTTCTGTAATGATTATCGGTGGATCGAGGCTCGTCTACATCACCTTTGTTCTTGGACAAACGTCAGCAACACTTCAAATACCCTTGGCCTATGTCTACTCAATTTTGCCGATTAGTGGATTGCTGATAATCTATTATAAGATATTGGATATATTGAACTTGGAAGAAGATGAAACGCCTGGTTCAAGAATTATTAAACACTAACTAAGGCCTGCAAACTATCATAGAACTATGGGAATTACAGAAATACTGATACTTATCATAAGTTTCATCGTTCTTTTAGGAATTGGTGTACCAATTGCTTGGAGTATCGGTTTATCCAGCTTATTCACCTTGGTTGTAAGCATTGATACGATACCGGCTTTTACAACTTTAGCCCAACGGATGGCCACTGGGCTTGATAGTTTTACCTTGCTTGCCATCCCCTTTTTCATTCTCGCCGGACAGTTAATCAATAGTGGTGGATTGGCTCACAGGCTTATTGAACTTGCTAAAAATTTGATGGGATCATTGCCGGGTGGCCTAGCTCATGTAAATATTGTAGCAGCAATGTTATTCGGGGCAATAGCCGGTTCTGCAGTGGCGGCTGCTTCTGCTATCGGTACAATATTAGGACCAAAAATGGAAGAAGAGGGATATACTAAAGAGTATGGCGCGGCTGTAAATATAACGTCATCAACAACTGGCTTACTAATTCCTCCCTCTAATATTTTAATTATCTATTCCCTTGCAAGCGGTGGAGTTTCTATTGCCGCGCTTTTCCTCGCCGGTTATTTGCCTGGAATTCTCACTGGTCTACTTTTAATGAGCGTAGCGTGGTACTGGGCAAAAAAGAAAGATTTCCCAGTAGGTGAACGAACCTCATTTAAAAAACTCTTCAAAAGTTTTATCGATGCCATTCCCTCCCTCTTTCTGTTGATTATTGTCATTGGAGGAATCATCGCAGGGATTTTTACCGCCACAGAAGCTTCAGCCATTGCTGTGGTATATACCCTGATTCTTGGTTTTATTTATAGAGAGCTGCATATAAAGGAGCTGCCGGATTTATTTCTTCAGTCAGTTAATACAACAGCAATCGTAATGTTGTTGATTGCAACATCCATCGGGATGTCCTGGGTTATGTCTTATGAAGATATTCCAGTAACCGTGACGGATACACTTCTTTCGCTGAGTGATAATAAGATTATTCTTTTGTTAATGATTAATTTTATTCTTCTATTTGTTGGTGTATTTATGGATATGACGCCCGCTGTGTTGATCTTTACACCCATATTTTTACCAATCGTTACAGAGCTGGGAATTGATCCCACACATTTCGGTATTATCATGATTTTAAATTTATCTCTCGGTCTCTGTACTCCTCCTGTGGGCTCTGTGCTGTTTGTTGGTGTGGGGGTCGCAAACACAACCATTGTAAAAGTTATAAAACCTTTATTACCTCTGTTTTGCGCAATGATTGTAGCATTACTCCTGGTAACCTATTTTCCAGAAATAAGTCTGTGGCTTCCAAGATTATTTGGGTTCTGATACATACGAAGATTTATTAAACAGATATTTTTGTACTACAAATACGATATCATAGGGTTATAGTGTGAATCTTTAAGAATTTACTACCGCCAAAAAAGAAACTTAATATTTCTAACTTTTTTACTATTTATCATTATGAAAAATTCGTTTGATTTAACCGGCAAAGTAGCTGTTATAACTGGCGGAAATGGTGTTTTGGGAGGAGCTATGAGTGAAGGACTTGCCGCCGCAGGTGCCCGGGTGGGTATTCTCGGCCGCACCCAGAAGACGGTAAAAGAACAAGTCGAAAAAATTAAATCGAATGGTGGAGAAGCTATCTCACTGATTGCTGATGTACTAGATAAAGTTACCCTTCTTAAAGCAAGAGATAAGATAACCGAACGATGGGGTAAGGTTGATATACTAATTAATTCAGCTGGAGGAAATATTCCGGGTGCTACCATTAGTCCGGATCAATCTTTTTTGGACATGGACGATGATGCACTCACCAAAGTTGTTGATCTGAATTTTAAAGGAACCTTTTTACCTTCGAAGATTTTTGCTGAATCTATGATTACTCAGAAGTCTGGTGTGATAATAAACATCTCATCAATGGCAGCTCAGCAGGCCATTACGCGGGTTATGGGCTATTCAGCATCCAAATCTGCTGTTGACAATTTTACGCGTTCTCTGGCTATTGAAACTGCGCTAAAGTATGGGGACGGAATCAGGGTAAATGCTATTGCCCCCGGTTTTTTTATCGGGTCGCAAAATCGTGATCTTTTACTGAACTCTGATGGCACTTTAACTTCTCGCGGTAAAACAATTATAGAAAACACACCGATGAAAAGGTTTGGTGAAGCTGAAGAACTGATTGGTACAGTTATATGGCTTTCTAGCGATGCATCCACATTCGTTACTGGTACAGTAATACCTGTAGATGGCGGATTCAGTGCCTATAGCGGAGTTTAATGAATGAAATTTAGCAGTTGGTTTCCCCTCTAAGCCATCCGTTTTAATCATAGAGGAATGCGTTTAGATAAACCAAAAACTGGAAGGCAACCCAACGAGCTTAAATGAAGTGTAGTTTTTCGATTTCATCCCCTGCAACAGTTGTTCAGTTGCCCTGGCTCCCAGTATTTGAACAGGCTGGTAAATGCATAAAAAACTAAAATACAGATAAGTATTCGGCACTAACGGTCTCACTAAGTTTGATATTTGAAGAGATTGAACTATTCACGGATGTCTCTGAAATTTTACAACCAAAATGCGAACAAGTTTTTTGATTCTGGAATTTATTCAAACTGGCACAGAAGAGACTCATCATCTCTAACAATTCTGCATATTTTGTACCGTTATGGTTAACCGGTTAATTTATTCAGTTTAATTTTATCTCAAAAAACTAGCTTCATTATTTAACTAATTTATGGATAGCACGAAACTTGGAATTGGAATCGTAGGTTGCGGAAATATTTCTGATATACATGCCGATGCTATTTCTGCAATGGAATCTTGTGATTTAGTTGCAGCGTGTACAAGAAACATAGAGCGTCTTAACTCATTTTCTAGTAAATATTCTGTTACTCCTTACCAATCCTACGATGAGTTTCTGACTGATCCCAATCTCGATATAGTAACAATATGTACGCCGAGCGGTACACACTTTGATTATGGAAAAAAGGCTGCTCAGGCAGGAAAACATGTTATTGTTGAAAAACCAATTGAGATCACCCTGGAAAGAGGATTAATGCTCGTTGAAGCGTGCAGGAAAAAGAATGTAAAGTTGGCAGTAATCTATCAGAACAGATTTATAGATAATGTCGTAAAAATGAAGAAAATACTGGATAAAGGTATAATCGGTAATGTTTTTATGGCAAGCGCATCGGTAAAATGGTACCGGGATCAGCACTATTATAATGAGTCTGGCTGGCGTGGTACCCTTAAACTTGATGGCGGAGGGGCAGTCATCAACCAATCTATACATACCATCGATTTACTACAGTGGATGCTTGGGGATATGGAATCAATTTATGCATATACGGTAAATTCAACCCATGATGGTATTGAAGCTGAGGATAATGCCGTAGCAGCAATGAAATTCAAAAATGGATCGATCGGAGTGTTTCAAGCTTCAACCTCTATTTTACCTGCTCAGGAGCGAACTATAGAACTTAATGGAACAAAGGGCACGCTCTTACTGCGAGGTGATAAGCTTTTTTTAAAAGAAGACAATGAAAAGGTAGAATCATTAGAATCTCCCAAACCAGTAGGTGCATCCGATCCTCTCGACGGATTAGACTATGAAAACCACTTAAAGCAGTATAAACAAATTATACATTCGATTCTTGCAGACACAGAACCAGTCGTCTCTGGCGAAGAAAGTCTAAAGTCACTGGCCGTTGTGGAAGCTATTTACCAATCAGCTAAAAAAAGAAAGCCTGTATCTATAGATTCCATATCTCCAAAATCTATAATCACTTAAGTTGACTCCAATTTAAATACTATATTTAATCTCTACCAGATGAGCAAAACCTATCATAATTCATTTTTTGCGATGAATACGCGTTTTCACGCTGTTTTTCCAAATTTGGATTATAACTATGCTGATCAGGTTTTTCATGCCTTAAAAATGGAAGTCAACAGAATAGAGCAAAAGATAAGCCGGTTCATTCCAGAAAGTGATCTATCCATTATTAACAAAACCGCATTCAAACATCCCGTTAGTTTAGATGAGGAGTTATTCGAAATTCTTTCTTCATGCAAAGAGTATTGGAAATTAACAGAAGGTGCATTTGATGTAACCCTGCGACCGTTCATAACCTATTGGAACGAAAAGCCTGAGCCACAAAGATCAACAAGCCAACTTAGCAATATTTTCAACCAGGTTGGAATGGTTCATCTTCATTTAGATAAAAGTAACAGAACGATTTCGTTTGATAATAAACATATTGAAATAGATCTTGGCGGATTTGGCAAAGGTTATGCCTTGGAAAGGGTCGACAGTCTACTAAACACACATAATATAAAAAGTGCATTTATAAGTTTTGGTGAAAGTTCGATTCTTACTTTAGGCCGTCATCCTGCGGGAGATTGCTGGAAAGTAGGTTTAAACAATTATTTGGAGCCAGGCTCATCAATTCATGAATACCCAATGCAAAATAGTTCAATGTCTACCTCTGCCAATTTTTATTTGGATGATAACGGTACGCTTTGCAATCACAATCATGTAATTGATCCTGTAAAAGGAGTGCCTGTTAATGATTTCATCTCTTTGGCGGTATTTTGCAATTCTTCAATAATAGCCGAGATCCTTTCAACGGCGCTCCTGGTTTCCTCAGATTCTGTTATTCGAAACACAATGGAAAAGATAGAAGAGCTAAACGTTGTTAAGATTGACTACTCTTCTGATGAAGCGCGTGTGATAAAATTTTGATTTAAATTATAATTACATAAATATTATTATGAACATTAATCGCAGAAAATTTCTCGAAATGACAGGTGCAATAGCGGGCTCATCTGTTCTCACTGCAACCATGCCATGGTTCTCTATATTCAACAATCCAGCGCCCGCAGGTAAGAATGCATCTGACCGAATCAGAATAGGAATGATAGGTATAGGTTCACGTGGCCAGGCACTATTATTGAATATGCTGGAGCTCAAAAATCGAATGAATGTTGAGATTGTTGCTGTATGTGATAACTACGAGCAACACTATCAACGAGCAATTAAGCTCACCGATGGTAAGGCTAAAGCATTTTACGACCATCGAAAAATGCTTGATGAAGTAGAAATGGATGGAGTTATTATAGCAACCCCTTTACACGTACATGCTCATCAGACCATTGATTCCTTTAAAGCTGGCCTCCATGTTTTTTGTGAAAAGTCAATGGCACGTCATTTAGATGATGTTAAAGAAATGTACGATACCCACATTGAAGAGAATAAGATATTAATGATCGGTCATCAGAGATTATTCAGTCCAGTGTATCTTCAGGCGATGGAAAGAATATCTAATGGGGATTTGGGCTCCATCACAAAACTTAAGGGTATATGGGATCGCAATACCGACTGGATATTTTATGATGTGCCGGGCGGGCGCGGAACTGAGCTTGACCGTATTCGTAATTGGCGCTTGTATGAGGAATCATCTGCTGGAATGATCACGGAGCTTGGCTCTCATCACTTTCAGATTGCAAACTGGGTAATGGGAGAAGAACCATTATCAGTGATGGGAAGCGGAAGTATTAACTATTGGAACGACGGAAGAGAAGTATATGACAATTTTTCTTTGATCTTTAAATACTCAGACGGCACGCATTTTATATACGATTGCAATTCTGCAAACAAACATAACGGAATGCAGTTTCAGGTACAGGGCAATGAAGGGACTATGGAGCTTGAATCAAATAAACAGTTCGCTGAGGACGCTCCCCCCCCTCCCGCAATCGATGAGTTGCTCCAAAATATTGACTCAAATAAATCTGAGACTATTCCAATTGGGGGAGCGACTTGGATTCCCTCTGGTGCAGTTACCTATGGAGGAGAGTTTATTTCTGAGGATTGGAAAATGAATGAGACTCTGCTCTGTCTTGAAGGTTTTATCAACTTTATTCGTGAGGGCGAGGCTCCTGAAAGATTAACCATAGAAGGTTACAATGCTTCAATATGGTCTCTTCTTGCCGAAGAGGCAACAAAAACAGGTTCCAAAATCATAAGAAATCCCAAATATGTACTATGAAAAACCCTTACAAAAGATTCGGTAAAAAAATTGGGTATTGACCTGCATTAAGATTGCGAACACAAATCATATACTTTGATTTTACTAAAAGATATCACTGTGTGTCAATCCTCATGGCCTAACCAGGGATCAGGTAACTCTTTTTGGCCCGTAACTGCAGCTATAATACTTTATATAAATGGTTCTACAAGAATTCTTGTGGGTGAAATGTATTTAACTTTAAAAAATGCTCCGACAATGTAGGAAACAAATAGAGAGTCTTAAAATATCTGGATCGTTTTTGCAACGAGTCCGCCGGCTGGCGGATCGAAGTACCACGAAGTGCATAATTATCAAGGTACTATCCTTCATGAAACCTTCGTGTTTTCGTGCCTTCGTGGCCGGAACACTTGGTGATTTGTTGCCCTTAATTCTATCATTTTCTTACAGATTTTCTCTTAAAGGTTGAAATGCTAAGATTTTCGATACCCACAAGAATTCCTGTAGAACCATATAAATTATGGCTTCAAATGAGGTACATAGCTAAGCAATAAAGAAAATCCTTCAACCTTTCTTCTTTCTAAGCATTGGAGTTGCCCGTTTACACAATTGAATACATATCCCCCAAGGGTCTCGTAACATAACCAAATGTGATCCATCCTCCAGGAGATCATCACTTACTACAGTAGCTCCTGACTTAACGAGGCGACTCTTATCCATCTCAGGATTTTCAGATACATAAGCTAAATGTATTATCAATGGGTTCATATTTCTGTAGTCAGGCACCATGTCTACGGGATTATTGTAAATTTCAACCATCACTCTTCCACTATCATCTGACAGGAAGGTCATATATGGTGAATCTTTTGATTGTTTTACTATCTCTAATCCCAGATTTTCCACATACCAATCTGCCATTGCTAGCGGATCTTCAACATTAAGCGCAACATGTTCAATTTTCATAGATAGTAAATTAATTGATTATTTGAATATTTTACGAAATAAAATTCAGCTAAAATCTTCTCTTAATTTTATCAAGATATATATATAAGATTCATTCAATCCGAATTTATTCCATTTTGGATTGCTTTTTCTTCTTCTATACTAGGAATCAAGCTTAACCTTAAACTTACCAATTATCTGTTCTAAAAGGCGATATTGGGAATTTAGCAATATTATAGAAAGTGCCGCTTAAACAATCTTCGAATCCATAGCGTACTGCAAGTGGATTTGAGACTTTGTCGCTTGTAACAGTAATGGTTCCGTTATTACCGATATTAGCTTTAGCTGCAGAAAATACACTATCTTTTCCTGCAATAGTGAAACCGGTCAAAGATTGGTTAAAACTTGATAGTTCATTTTGTTGATTTCCCTGTACTGATTTAAAATGAAGTATGACGGTTTCCTCTTGTATTTCCATGTAATCAAATACCGGAGCAACAAATTGAATATGCTCATAGCCATATTGCTCAGCTAAGGCCCAGTACGCTAACCTATCAGCAATCATTTCCTTTTCTGGGGGATGAATATCATCGCACTGACCTACATCTGTTGTTACTATAAGTCCTGTATGCGGAATTTCAAGAGAAGCTTTTAACTGAGCTTCTCTTATTAAAGCTGCATTTATTACCGGGGTATCCCGATACTTTTTATATGCATAAGGCGCTATCTGTACAAAATAAAAAGGAAGCTCTTGATTTTTCCATTGTGAACGCCATGAATTTACCAGCGTATGCAGGTAATTTTTATAAGGCATGGGATTAATACGGTTAGTTTCTCCTTGATACCACAAGACACCTTTGATACCGAAATCCTGAAAAGGATGTACCATACCATTAAAAATTTGGGTGGGCTGTTTTCTTTGATTCCTGTCATCTGCTAACACATTCACCACTTCTACTTCTTTATAAATTGATAAAGAATCTTCCGGAAGCCATGCTTCAATACGCGTGCCGCCCCATGATGCATCAATAATGCCTACAGGTACGTTCAACAATTCATGGATTTTTCTGGCGAAAAGATATCCGATTGCACTAAACTCAGAAACAGATGAACCATTAGCCTCCTCCCATTTCCCAATGACATTTGTTTCTGGTTGGAGGCTACCTGCCCTTTCCGTATTGAATAATCGAATGTGGGTATTTTTTGAGTTTAAAATAAACTCATTTGAACCGTTCACAGGAGATGATCCCAAGCCTTTCATTGGCATTTCCATATTGGATTGTCCAGATCCTAACCAAACTTCCCCTAAAAGTATATTCTCAAGTTTAACGTTGGTACTTCCTTTAATATCCAACTGATGCTTAGTAAACGATGCCTTTTCAGTTTTTAAGTAAGTTTTCCATAACCCATTGGAATCCGTTTCGATTCTGCTTGTGGCACCCCAGCTCGCACTAATAGTAATTGTACTGTTAGGTATGTCCGAACCCCATATTGCAACTGAATCATTTTGTTGCAATACCATATTGTCTCCAAAAAATGAAGGTAAGGTAACTTGGGAAAAGCAGGGTATTGCTTGAATTAGTAAAACAAAAAAGATGAAACAGCTTTTCATATTGTTAGACAAAAAAAGGTGGGTATTTATTTATCGATTATTTTTGTAGTCATACCGAGCTACTCTTATTCTTGTTTAAAATACCATGTCAAACAACCGTAAGTCTTAAAAATCATAGCTCTACCTTTACTTTTGGAGGTTGAGTGAATAGTCCTGCCGTTTCGAGAATATGGGTATGAAAATCATCTACAACATTATGGTCAAGCTCCCATGCCGACGTGTATCGATACACCGCCTTTCCATCCACCGTTCTAAACGCAAAAAGATGCGTATTCGCATCATCTTCCAAGTATTCAGGCTGATACTCCATTGGTATAACAACCCCCATGTCAAGGCCATGACCTTGGTCAGCCTGATCTCCAGAAGTCCATCCAAATGTACTGTAGTGGGCATCTCCAATAGTTATTTTTTCCGCATTTGCATGTTTCACAATGCCTGTTGCAAGGATCAATTCATCCACGTCTCCTGACAGTGAAACCCTGTGCTCGGTATATCTGTTTGCTGCATGTATTTCAATTTCTGAGACAACCGAGACTAAATGACCAAATACATCCCAATCCTCATAGGTCATTCTTATAATAGATCTCAGCGGTCCATTGACAGGCACCTCAAACTTGCGTGATGTCCAATTGTCAATTGTTCGGACTTCCCCTTTCTTCATCGCAGCCAGTGATCCGAGGCCAAGAGAGCTGCCGACCACCAGAACATCCGTACCCCACGGATGAATTTCATGATAATTCACAGAAATGGTGTCCAAAACCAGATCTGGCATGCTTTTTCCAAAAATATCCACACGGTTGCGAGTGTCCAGATAAAATCGATATCCAACCAAATCCGACTCCCATACCGGTCCTTCCATGTAAGCCCAGCCCGACCCCTGAACCTGTTCATTTGGAATATCTAAGGTCTCCACTTCCTCCATCTCAGAACCGCCCTCATATATGCCATTTACGAAATTGCCACCACTCTGCACTTTCAGAAAAGCCTGAGTTCTTTTTTGATATTCTGGCTTTTCTGCGACAATTTTAAGTTCGAAATTCAGAATTTGACCTGCTTCAAAATCAGTGAGAAAGAACAACACGTCTGAATTGCCATCACCGGACAGGTCATCACATTGTGAGGGAATTTCCCGGCGATCGAGATCATCTTTTATCTCCAATCCAGTTGCGGCTTGTTGAAATAACTCTTTCTGATTCGATAGTTCACCACTTGCTTCTGAATAGTTAGGGGCCACAAGGCTTAGTACCAAGCTGCAATGACCGGGTTGAAGATTAAACTGGGTCAGGTCTACTGTGACTGCGGCACTGGCGACCGGTTTATTGAGTTGGTTTTCAACATTGAAACGATAGAGTTCACCATCAACAACCGAGTCTCCCTTTTCATTACATGCAATAAGAAACCCCAGAAAAATGAGCAGAAAAAATTTATTGTGTGAATTATTCATAGAAAATTCTCAATTAATACGTTTGATTTAATAGAATCATGGACATAGATATGTCACTTTTTAGGCGTTCTACAAGATTCCTATTGGCCTGAATAAATAATCTGCCATCAAAATTGTGAAAACGTGAAATTTAAAGCTTCACATACCCCGCCATTAATTTGGCAGATTACATAAACTTTTATTACCTTTACCGCTTAAGTAAAGGTATAAAAGGATTACCTCTTGGTCAACTACGAAAATTCAAAGCACTGGGTTCTAATAATGCAACTATCGCTATAACACTCAAAAGGTAAGTCATATTAATAGCGTTTTTGCAAAGCGCTTTTTTGATTGGTGACAGTAATTAAGCATTTTCATAGACTTTGTTGCCCTTACGAAGCAGAAGAGTTTTCGGTTCGCAAATTTTGTCAATTATTGATTACATGGAATTAAAACATACCCTTAACTAATACTGTCAAACACACGACTATAACGTTCGCTTTGATGTGGTAAAATATTGATAAACAGGTCGACTAAAGGATCATTTTTAAAAAACCCAAATAGCAATCTATCTTCAACATTCTTATGAAAAATCATCACATCAAATGTCCCGCCCCTAACCAGTACGCAGATATAAGCCGATCTTTCTATTTCGTAATTTTTCTACTGCTTAGTGTTTCTCTACTTACTTTATCGTGCAGCAAATCGGTAGCCCAGAATGTCGATGATATGCCATCTTCAGAAATCATCGAGTTCTCTAGCGATCAGCTCAAACAGCTACTGAAGGAAATGGATTCTGCCATTTTAGAGAATCCATCCGAGCATAGAGGACCGCATGTAAGTGTCCGTTCCATCAGAGATAACCAATTATTTCTTATTCCATCACGCGATTGGACAAGTGGATTTTTGCCCGGTCTTTTGTGGTATATGTACGAACTAACTGATGATAATTATTGGCTGGTAGAGGCTAGAAATCGTACAGCTTACATTGCACGTGAAAGAATTAATGCTAGCACACACGACATGGGGTTCAAAATCTATTGCAGTTTCGGTAACGGATACCGTCTGGCAGAGGATCCTTACTATCGTGATGTGATTATTGAAGCTTCAAATACCCTCATAACCCGATACAATGAAACGGTGGGTGCCATTCGTTCGTGGGATCATAATTCTGATAAATGGGATTTCCCCGTCATTATCGACAATATGATGAACCTCGAGATGCTTTTCCGGGCTTCTGAATTAACGGGCGATCCGGTTTATAATGATATTGCCATTCAGCATGCGCGTACTACAATCGAACAGCATTTTCGTGATGATTTCAGCACTTATCATGTCATTGGTTTCAACCCCGAAACCGGAGAAGTTATGCAGCGCCACACTCATCAGGGGGCATTTCATGAGTCATCCTGGGCACGTGGTCAGGCATGGGGACTCTACGGCTTTGTGATGACCTACCGCTTTACAGAATTACCGGAATTCCTGAATCAGGCGGAAAAAATCGCCGAATTTATGCTTGACCATCCTCGTCTTCCGTCCGACTTGGTTCCATACTGGGATTACGATGCCGAAAATATTCCAAATGAACCACGCGATGCTTCCGCAGCTGCAATCACGGCATCAGCTTTATATGAATTGAGCACAATGGTTCCTGAAAAGAGCGACTACTACAAACAAATGGCCGATAAAATGCTTGCCAGTCTATACAACAACTACCGCTCTGCTAAGGGTGAGAATTTCGGCTTCCTGCTTGAACACAGCACCGGACATCTCCCCGGCGATCACGAAATAGACACTCCACTTATCTATGCTGACTATTATTTTATTGAAGCAGCATTACGAAAGCTAAAAATGGAAGGTATCTGATGTTTGGTGGTGTGGTTAATGACAGCATAAATGCACAGCTTATAAATAATAGTAATCGAAAAGCAGGCGAGCAGTGTCTTGATATATTTGCGCATTCCCTGCTTATTTAGATATTTTCATTTCATTCTGCCGGACGAATCGGGAAGCACCGGCCCGAGGTACAACCCTGATATCAGCAATGGTGTCAGGTTTTTTTTATGGCTCCTATTTTCATCTTAACCTGCCGGACGAGAAGCTAGTGATGTGTCAACGGTGAGCTATTCTAAGAGTCATCGGATGAGTCATCCATGAATCATATATTGATCCAGCATGAATAGATTTTTCGAAAAACTCACCCCGAAAGTTTTCAGGGCTATCCGACATTTTATCGATGACACTGCACTAGTCTGAATCCCCCTTTTCTGGAAACTCTCGATGAGCCCGTACACCAACCGGTCATCTGGATTCCAGGCAGATAATCATTGAAACCGGCCGGAAGAGATGGGTAGACTCACAAATATTTTTACCAGGTATTAGATACCCTTAAAAATCAGGAGAGTCAGATTCTTGCCGGTCAAACTCTTCTCTTTTAATTACTATGTGCTTCTGAATTAATCACTGTATTCAGTTGATTAATGCACCAGAGCGGTGTTTTATTTTTTCGTCGATATAGTCACCTTTTTTACTTTTCCCCTGTATTCGACTAATCCCCGGACGAACTGAACGTCAAAGCAATAAGGCAAACTGTCCATTTTCATTACTCTGAACACCTAATCTGTTTTGGATTTCGCAATAAAAAAACCGGATCCTATTGGAAAACAGGTTTTTAGGTATTTCTTTGTCAAGGCTGATTACTTCAAACCCTGAACTTTTAGATTATTTTTTTTGTAGAAAAGATGGTAGATCAATCACCCTTAAAGTGGTAGATTGACCAGATCGTCAGACCTGCCACAATTGCTGATGTTCCTATAAAAAGACCCAGATTCAGGTCACGCTGTACCCGTTCTGCTTTTCCAAGATAGTCGGAGCCAATTCCTTTTTTAGCAATCAACCGCTCCAGTTTTTCTACTCTCTTCTCTAGCTCTTTACGTGTTTTTTCTGTTGCTTTCATAACTCTGTTTGATTTAGTTTTTGATTAGACTATTTAGATTCTGTTTGTATAAAAACATGAACGTTTAGAATATCTGATTCTAAAAGATTGTCGCATTAATCTCTACTTACATGAACAGGGAAATCCACATCTAAGTTCACCTTATCATTACTTCAACGGGGATTTACTAAATTTCAAACTGGCTTCGGGACAATAAATTAGTGAAGTTATCTGAAGCGGTTAACGGTCCTGAAGTGTGGGCATAGGAAATTCAAAAAAAATATGCCGAAAAAGATACCAACTTACGTGCAGAGATAATTTTTACTCGCGCAGTGATTAATGACATAACGGTGTCACTCTTCGACTCTATTTTGCCTTCGACAGTATTAATCTAACAATACAGGCAAACGATGAATGCAGAAAACTACCCTCCCATTAACGTACTAAGTGCCTTCAGGGGCATTCCGAACCGGCATCTTCGATATCCTATTACTCCCTACCGTTTTGAGAAACCCGATGGCAGCGCCTATAAAATTCATGAAATCCGTCAGTTCCACAGCGATCGACGGGGAAAAGGTCAGCACTTTCACTACGTGGTTGTCACCCGGTGCCAACAGGTTTGCCGGATCTTATTCGACACCAATACATTTACCTGGCGGCTGGTGGATGATTTTTAAATCCCTCATCCGACGATTGTCCTTTTCGTCCGACGAGTTTTATGATTCAACACTCAAAGTGTGTAGTGGCAATACTCCATGACTTGTCGAGACTCGACAGACGAGTATTTTAATTTAGGCCAGAATGCTGAGGTAGTTCCACTCGTCAGTCGAGGGCTTCATCCTCGCCGGACAATTGCACTTTTCGTCCTACGGGTTTTATGATTCAACACTCAAATTGTGTAGTGGCAATACTCCATGACTTGTCAAGACTCGACAGACGAGTATATTAACTTAGGCCAGAATGCTGAGGTAGTTCCACTCGTCAGTCGAGGGCTTCATCCTCATCCGACGATTGCATTATTCGTCCGACGAGTTTTAAGGGCATTTATTCCATTTTTAGGTGAGTTACAAAGTAACTTTCTCGCCGAATTGGAGGTCGTGCAAATGTCTGTAGAGGCCGCCGGTGCGAATTAGCTCATCATGCGTTCCGCGCTCTTCTATACGTCCATTGTCCATCACAAGTATCATCGACGCATTACGGATGGTGGAGAGCCGATGCGCAATAACGAATGTAGTCCGGTTCTGCATCAGGTTGTCGAGAGCGGTTTGGAGTGCCATTTCTGATTCGGAATCCAGCGCGGAGGTAGCTTCATCCAGAAGCAGAATTCGCGGCTCTTTAAGGATTGCCCGCGCAATAGCGATCCGCTGACGCTGCCCCCCGCTCAGCTTAATCCCCTTCTCTCCAACCAGAGCACTGTAGCCGTCAGGGTGAGCAGTGATAAATCCGTGAGCCTGAGCCTGACGGGCGGCCGCTTCCACCTCCACGTCGGACGCATTGAGACGCCCGTATCGTATGTTCTCCATGATAGACGTGCTGAAGAGTTCGATCTGCTGAGGAACCATCGCCAGCTGTTCCCTGAGCGATTGCTGTTTGACACTGCTGATATCGATGCCATCAACCCGGATCACACCCGACTGCAGATCGTAAAATCGGGGTATCAGGTTCAAAAGCGTGGTTTTTCCGGCACCGCTGGGCCCTACCAACGCGATGATATCTCCGGGTGATGCGGTAAAACTTATATCGTTTAATACGGGAGTGTCCTCATCATATGAAAAGTTGACGGAATCAAACTGCACCTCTCCTTCTGCGGTTTGTAGCTCAACAGCTCCGGGCAGATCATTTACTTCCGGGACTTCATCGAGCAGGCCAAAGATCCTTTCAGACGCCCCTACTGCACTGCTGAATATGGTGTAGATTCTCGCCATGCCGCTGAGTGATCGCCCGATATTAAAGGCAAAAAAGATAAAAGCCACCAGATCACCGGCAGAGAGACGCCCGGCCAAAACCTCCGTGCCGCCATACCAGAAAATGATAATAAGCGTGCTCAAAAACATCACCGCTACGGACGACCAAAACAGATTGCTGTAGAGTACTTTACGTCTGGCGGTATCAAATAGCTCCTCGGCTTTACTGTCGTAGCGGTCGGTTTCAAACTGTTCGCGGGCGAAAGATTTTACCGACTGAATTGCACTAAGTGCCTCTTCCGCAATTGCTGTGGTATCGGCAAGGCGATCCTGTACTTTTCGTGAAAGCTTGCGAATGAGGTGACCAAAATATTTTACAGCCAGCGCAATCACCGGAACAGTTACAAATATAATCAGACTGAGCCGCCAGTTGAGCCATAGCATCAACGCAACCGACCCAAACAGGTTGATAGACTGGGTCAGTCCTTCTGAAAGCGTTCCTGTGACAGCGTCCCTCACGGCGGCTACGTCGTTTGTTAACCGTGAAGTAAGCTCTCCCAGCCTCCGGTTTGAGTAAAATCTGAGACTCATTTTCTGCAGATGAGAGTAGAGCTGTTTTCGCAGATCGGTCACCATTCTTTCTCCCACCCAATCCATCAGATAACCGCCAGCAAAACCCAGAATGGCCTGCATCACAAAGAGGGTAATCAAGACCAACGTTACAATATTGAGAAGCTCCCGGTTTCCCTCGTCGAATACGGCATCGAGCAGTTCGCGAAGCCCAAGAGGTACAGCAAGCCATACAAGTGTGGCAAGTACAGATGCCAGCAGCGCAAATGCAAGCTTTACCCGGTACGGCTTAGCATAGGCAAGAATCCGTATAAAATATTGGTATGATGAAGGTGAAGATTTCAAATAATATTGTGGTTATGAGGTCTTAACTACGTTGTTTCAAAATAAAAAAGTTTGATGAGTTTATTATCTGCTTACCTCAACCGCAATTCTGAAGCTTTCATTTAGCCGGAGTTCATATTTTTCTAAACCGGTGCATGCGCGCCCAAACGGGAGCTGACGTAGTGAACGACAATCCCAAGTCAATGCAGGCTACTGCAATTATAGAGTGAACCCCTATTTTCAGATATATTTAAGATAAACGAATGGTGGGCAATGGGAAGCTGTTTAAATAAAAAATTTTGTAATCTACCCTAATTGTAATGGCCAACCTTTTTGTTGACACATCCACTGTAGCCGGTAAAATCGGCGGTACAGGACGCTACACGAAAGCTCTGGCCGAAGCTCTTTCGATAGAACACAGAGTAATTGTTCCCGATGGATGCTGGCATCCCGATCAGGATCAAGTCCCCGAAGAGGCTATCAATCCTCACAAGCTCATCAACTTTAAACTTCAGGGTAATGCGCTGAACTATAGTGCCGACTTCAGCTTTTTTCCTAACTACTTTATGCCCCCCGGCTGGCCTTACCCGGCAGCAGTCACCATTCACGATATTTCATTCATCACTCACCCCCATTTTTATAGCCGGAAAATGGTGTCATGGTACAGTCGCAGGATAAGACACACTCTGCTCAATGCCCGCTATATTTTGACAGTCAGCCAGGCGTCCAAACAGTCTATTTGCAATCACCTTAACATTCCCTCTGATAAGGTGCTTGTCCATCCCCCGGCACCGCCGCTTGAAGTAACAGCAGTCAGCCAGAGTGCAGAAAAGAAATTCCTGCTCTGCGTTGGAAGCATTGAACCAAAAAAGGGAGTTCTTGAACTCATCCACGGATTTAACCTCAGTTCCACAAACCACGATCATACACTGGTTTTTTCCGGTAAGTTTAACTGTAGTGCATCATTTCGCCGGCGTTTTGAACATTTCATGGCGAATTCAGAACGCGTGTTACACGAAGGATACCTGCCTAAAGAAAAACTGACTGGATATTATTCAAATACCTCCGGCCTGCTGATGCTGAGCCGTATCGAAGGATTTGGAATTCCCGTTCTGGATGCTCTTTCCAACAGTATCCCTGTGATCACCTCTAACGACCCCGCTCTCATAGAGATTTCGGACGGACTTGCAGCATCCGTTGACCCCGATTCTCCGGAACAAATAAGCAGTGTGATTACTGAGCTGATTGATTCAAAAAATGCAACTCAAACTGACGCATTTGATCACGTGAGAAAGCACTATTCACTGGAGCGTTATCGCGATCGAATTCTGGAAATTACGGACAAAGTGCTGCATAAACCGGTCTACTCATTTCCCGATTCCGTGTATAATAAAGAAACCTATCGGCCATACTTGCTGTCAATGCCGGACCGGGATATCATTGCGGGAATTTGTTATGCAGCAACATTCAGATCGGGAATCAGCTCAAAGAAACTTTACCATTCACTGCAGACAAGATCTGTGAGCTATAACACTTTTTCAAAAAATGTTACTGCACTGGTGAGGCGCTTTCCCGAGCTTTTTTCACAGTCCGGCCCCATTTTTTCCCTGAAGGGTGTGAGCCGCTCCGCGTCACTGAAGTTCCATCAAAATCGCCAGCTTGAAACACGAAAAAATCATCATCGGCTTATTCGTCTTTTAGGTTCGCTCCCCTGGATAAAATCGCTCTACTACTCTGGAGGAACCGTACACCGAAGCGGTTTTGGTGATGATCCGGACCTCGATCTGATGGTTATCACAAAAGAGAACCGCGCCTGGCTCACATATGGGCTGATACGTCTGATTGGAAAGCTTACCGGCCGCGGTGGCACTCTCTGTACTAACTACATACTTGACCGATCTGCACTCAAGATTGAGTGGCAGCGCGACTATTACACAGCTCATCAGCTGCTTTTTTTGAAGGAGATTTATCGCAGCGGGGATACGCCGCATATTCGGTATGTAAACAGATGGATAGATGAAATTTTTTCTAACAGATCCCGGTTCAGATCTGAGCAGCCTGAGATAACGACCGAAAAGATCGGCGGATTTTTGGCACTATTTAACTCGGCCGTGATGTTTTTGATGAGCCGGGACTGGAAAAATAGAGGGCTCAAAAGTGGAGAGGGCGGGCTGCTGTGGGATCAGCACCGGATCAAGCTTCACACGAATGACCACCGGCCGACAGCCTCTAAACAATTTGAAAAACTTTATGATCACTGTATGAATGTTATCGGCTTGCATACAGAATATCGCGAAAAGAGAGCGAGCGGAAGTTAGGGGGTATTTATAATCTGTCGCTTTTGCCACAAGCTTTCATAAGTAGAAAAAGAACACATCAAGGAAACTGTCCCTAATGTGTTCTCAAACTAAATACCGTTAAGCCGAAAAATTCGCCTGATTAATTACAGGTAACATTTGGATTAAAGGGTGTAAAGAATCCGTTTGGATTGTCTTTATAAAGCCAGACATGCAGACTATAGTGAGGATACGGCATCGGTGTGCCACCCACATCAAAAGGATGGTCTCCAAAATATGGAGGATTCTGGCCGACATATTCCTCTTCTGCGAGATCGATTACGATGTACTCAACTCCTACAAGTTTCAGATTTCCGTTCTTGTCTGGTTCGTAGAGAAGGGCTTCAGGGTTCGCCGGATCAAAATATGGATCTATCAACTCAAAATTCACCCAGTGGTAGCCCATCCCACCTAAATCGGGGTGATCCACACAATCTTCACCAGGCACGTAACCGGCACGTAGAGCCTGGTTTGTAGAGTGATATCGGGCCGTTGCACGCCTTACCAGCTTAATTAAATCTGAATCGACACCCTCATGCTTCATATCCCCAAAGGTTTCCATTGAACGGACTTCGCTATCCGTGTTGAGCTCTGTTATAGTACTTGTTGAATGATCTCCGGTACATCCTGATAAGAATATTACCAACAGTGCAATCAGGCTCAACCGATTGATCGCAGGAACCCGGATCAATCTGTTAATTGTCATTAGCGGTTTGTATTTGTTCATACCTATCTCCAGTAATTTATATTTAGTGGTTTGTTTTTTATGGATCAGAACCTGCATCTTAACAGGTTCTGCGTAAATCAGATCATTTTCTTAACAGCCCATATTTAAATCCAAGGCTAAAAAGAGGGTTCTTGTTATCTGCCGGCTTTATCGTTCTCAAATATTCATAGGCGGTCCCGGGTTCGGTAAGAGAGCTTTAATGTATCCCGTCGCCAACTTTATCATGAAGACCAAGGCTCCGGATAAAATTAATTCTGCATCAAGCTGATTTTCTTGCACAGAATTTTATTCGTTATCTGCAACAGAAGCACAGATACTCTTTAATCTGAGTATCAATATGAATGAAGGAATCAGATTACGCCATGCAAAAAAGGAAGGAATACATACAAAAAGGTCAGTTTTGTCTGAATTTGGAGGGCGAAAACCCAAACTCTTTCTTAAAAAAATTACTAAAGTGGAACGGTTCGGAAAAACCCAAGCCGAAAGCAATCTCTTTCACACTAAAATTTGAGAACTTCAGATCATGACGGGCTTTGATCATAAGTTGCTCTATAATAATTGATTTTGCGGTTACCCCTAATATTTCTCTGACAACCTGATTAAGATACTTTGGAGAAATATTCATCATATTTGCATATACATTCACCTGGTGAGTTTTGGTGAAATGTTTGGCAACGAGCTCTTTATAGGTGGTAACCAACCGAATTTTGTTTTGATTTGAATGTCCGTTTAAACGAATATTGCACTTACTGTCACAGTAGATCAACAGGGTTTTAAAGAGTGATGCCACTGCGGCTTCTTTGTTTGGAATCTCTGATCCGCAAAGTTCATCAATCATTTCAGCTATTTTGTGAACCCGCTCTCCAATTTTCGGGCTCAAAATAATTTTGGGAACCGGTTCAAATAAAGACAAAAAAGCTGCTTCTTTAATGTTCATATCTTCCTGTAATAAACCCTGGAAGAATATTTTTGAAAAGCTAAGTATGCAGCCTTCAATCTCGTGTTTGAATGATACTTGTATAAACCTTTGGGGAGCTATAAAACAGATTGTATTTGGGCTGGCTTCAAATTCTTCTACATCTACAACAACAGTTTTAAATCCCTGCTTTAGCCACAGCACCTGGTAAAAATCCGTACTGCTATAGTCGGTCTTTGACACGTCAAACGGTTGAACTGAAATGTTCCCTTTTCCACTCATTCCGATTGGATTAGATTGCGAATGGTTGCCAAAGAAGAGATACTTATTTTTCTAAGCCACTGAATATATAATAACAGATTGGAATTAATAATCCGACTGAATTATTTCTAATAAATCAGTCCTTCAACACCACCCGAATCAGCGCAGCAGCCGATTTAGTTTTTGTTATCCAGCGTTCAGAACTGAACAGAAAGAGGCGGAGCAGAAGCAGTGCCTGGCGATATTTAAGTCGTCGGTTTTGAAGATCAGCGGAGCCTTCAATCAACTCTCTGTGAATAATTTCTGCCGCTTCTGATGATAAAAGCCTCATTTTACCGGATTGCAATTCCAGGCTTACCAGAAAGATCAGCACGTCGAGCCAAATGGTTTCTGCATTGCCCGGCCTGGCCAGCGGATCAATTAACACAATCTCTCTCCTTCTTCGGTTTATGATAATATTTGAACTGTGAAGATCGCCATGAACGATGGGGGATGAATTTCGCTCTGTGCTGTAGGCGTACCATTTGAACAGGGTCTCCGTAATCTCAAGAATCTCTTTGCGGCCGCTGATATCTGAGAGAAGCGTCCCCTCGTATGCCGGCATGGAAAACCGGCACCTCTTCTCTTCTGTATCTACAATTTCTGCCGGAATCACAGACCAGCCATTGATTTCTGTTGGTAAGTTAGCCTTTCGAAAAGCGGAAACACGGTCCCGCACAGCACTCATGGCTCTATAATCGCCCGGAAATTCTTTAAAGAAAAGTCCGTGCCCTTGATAAACCTTTAATCCCATTTTTCTGTTACTTTTGATCATGAGAAAAGAACAGACACTATCGCGGCTCAGTTTCAGCAAATCAGGACTGCCTTCTTCAGGTGCCTACGTGCTGGTTTTGGGCGGCACGGGATTTATTGGTTCAGCAGTGATCGATCAATTGAGAAACAGCGGTCAGAATATTCTGGCTGCCGTTCATAAAAGCATTCCCGAAAGTAAGGATCTGCCCACCATTCGCGCCGATCTCCGCTCGTTTGACTGGCATTTTCTCGATGAACATCCGCCCTCGATCATCATTCACCTTGCCAGAATTCCCGGACGAAGAAAGCTGACGCGCTACATCGCCGGCTGGCGGGGATACCTGGCTTCAAAAAAGCTCCTTCGGTGGATGAAATCGATCAAAAACCCACCCCATCTCGTCTATGTATCAGGCACACTGGTCTACGGTGATTGTGAGGGTGGCGCTGCAGACGAAACGGCACCGCTCGATCCAATCGCCTTTCAGAAAGACTACGTTAAGGCCGAATATCCATTCCTGGAACATCTTGGCTCAGATCTGCCAATCTCGATTGTTCGTCCGCCTTGGGTCATTGGGCCGGGTTCGTGGTTTCAGCAGTTTTATGTTGAACCGTTCAGGCAAACAGGAAAAATCAGGCAGTATGGAGACGGTGAAAATATGATGAGCCTGATTCATGTAGAGGATTGTGCCAGACAGATCACCGAGGTTGCGCTCTCTTCTGAACATGGAGAGATCTACAACCTTTTCAGTTGCGAGCCTGTCTCACACGCTGAATTTTGCGCTATTACCGCGGATCTTTTACAGGCTGAGATCACAAAAGTGACGAACGAACAGCTACTCAAAAAATATGGCAGGACGGTATACGATGCGCTCACTTTTTCAACCCGTATCACCAGCCGTCATTCGCTGATACAGCAGTCGGATAATCGATATCCAACAGCTCGCCAGGCGATTGAGGCGTCGGTTGTTTAGAGATGAAAATTCAAGACCTGACAGCATTCCCGATCCCGCGCTTTTCGGGACGGGTTTCTGTCAGCGTAGGGGAAGTGTGCGACTGACTCTGTTCGTGTTAACCGTGTAAGAGCAACATCAACCCAACGCTCACAGATCCGATGGGTGCTGTCTAACTTTTCACATGCATCTCATATAAACTATACTCTCCGATATTCCAGAACGGAGTTTTGGCGATCAGGTTGTCGAGTTTCCAGAGTGTTTCAGCGGTTGTGCCAAGTTTTGTAAGCAGATGCGATCTGTACCATGCGGGATAAAAAAGACTGTAGCCCCGCTTTTGTGTGATGCTGAAATGATCCCCAAATGCACGTTTGATATCGGACACAGAGAGAACACGGCTTGGAATTTTTCTATGATCGGAGTAGCCGTTCCACCTGCCTCTGATCCGTTCAAACGCTTTATCAAACCGCCCTTTCGCCAGCCAGAGCGGGATCTCCGTGATATAGTACCGGTTCACAAAAGTAAGAACCAGCCGGGCGTCGCCGGTACAGACACCACGGATATCAGCCGCCGCTTTATCAAGGTCAAATACGGTGTTCAGGCCACCAAAATAGACATATACCAGATCAAACTTCGTCTCCCCAAACGCTTCTGAAATGTCCTCCACCGAGCCCACTGCGAACTGAGCATTGCTGATCTCTCTTGAGTGACAACGGTCCCGGGCCAGCCTAATCATCTCCGGTGAAATATCGATCGCGTGCAGATTTCTATCGGGATATTTACCGGCAAAATATTCAACATCAAACCCGGGACCGCACCCGATCTCGAGTGCGTTGGTAAACGACTCTCTTTCGGTAATATGCCTGAACGATTTTCGTATTCTCTGAAGAACAGGGTTCTCATCATACCGCTCCTCAAAATCCCGGGCATCATCATCGTAGTAGGTGGCTACTTCATCGTAGTATTCGCGCTCATCCAAACCCATCTTCATCGTGTGGTCTATTTTTTCAATTCATTTGCTCACTAACAGTTAAGTAAAGCGGGAGGTTCGGCATCTGCTGTAATAATAAAAATCGCGACTCTCGCTTAGACCCGGAAGCAATTGTGCGTACTAATTCCGGAGCGGTTTACCGGTTTTCAGCATATGCTCCATGCGTTTGTGCGTACGCTCGTCCTGAAAACATTCCAGAATGGCGTCTCGCTCCAGCTTTAGCACATACGACTCCGGTACTTTCTGCGGTTCACTAATGTCGCCACCGGTCATAATATCGGCAACCTTTCCGGCCAGCACTTTATCGTAGGGCGATGCAAACTTTCCCTCGGCCATATTGTAAAGCGTTATATTGAGAACGCTTCTGCCGGTCTGGCCCATCAACTTGATTTTCGGTTCGGCTGGCGGCCTGTATCCGGCATCTGCCATCGCCCTGGCCTGCTTTTTTGCCGTTTTCAGCAATCGGTCGCGATTCATCACAATCAGATCCGTTTCGCGGAGGTAGCCCAGCTCTTTGGCCTTTTGAGCGCTGTCGGATACTTTTGCGAGACCAATCGTTTTAAATGCGTCTTTGAGGTACGGCAGCGGATCGGCATCTTCCGATACCTGCACTTTTTTCATCGCACGTTCCAGCAGCTCTTTTGTACCACCGCCGGCAGGTATAAGGCCCACACCAAGTTCAACCAGTCCACAGTAGAGTTCATGGTAAGCCACAACTTTATCGCAGTACATCATAAACTCCACGCCACCGCCAAAACATCGTCCTGAAACGGCCGCAACTACCGGAAACGGCTGATATCGCAGTCCAACCGCCACGCGCTGAAAATTCTCTACGGCCTCTTTAATCTTTCCAAAATCTCCACTCTGTAGCGCCTGCCCCGCTTCACCGAGATTTGCACCGTAACTGAAATTCTCGTTGTCGTGACCCATCACCATTGCGTCGAACTGCTCTTTCACAATTTCACAAGCATGCTCAAGCGATCTCACCAGTTCAAAACCGAGCGTCTGCTGTTTGGTACGAAACTCAAACAGCGCAACTCCATCCCCTAAATCATAGAGGCCGGCACTCTTGTTGCCCCAAACTTCTTTCGCCTTATTTTTGAGATCGAAAACCGTAATAGCCCCTTCTGCCGGAGGGGAGAGGGATTCGACCTTTCCGGTAGCCAGATTATAAACCGTACCGTCCGCATAGAATGACTGGCGGCCGCTATCGAGCATTTTTATGACTGATGCAGGCACGTCCCGGCCTTCCGATACCATTCGCTTTACCGATTCGCTGACCCCTATCGCATCCCAACGCTCAAACGGCCCCAGCTCCCAGTTGAAGCCCCAATGCATTGCGCGATCGATCGACTCAACCGAATTCGTAATTTCGGGGATCCGACTGGCAGAATAGAGAAGCAGATCGCAGTGAATTTTCCATAAAAACGTCCCCGCCCTGTCGCTCTGATTCACAAGGAATTTGAGTCTCTGACCCGCGGTTTTATGCTCTTTTTTTGCCTGATCAGCAGATTCAAATGAAACGTCCTGCTGCCTTTCGTAATCCAGGGTTTCGGAGTCAATTACGTGGTACTCATTGCCGCCGTTCGTCTTTACTTTATTGTAGAATCCACGCCCTTTTTTATTACCGTGTGCCCCACCCTCCACCATCTCTTTAAACCCTTCAGGCAGTTTAAACACCTCCCGCCGTTCATCATTCGGCACGGCGGGATAGAGGTTTTCCGCTACGTGGTTCAGAACATCCAGGCCCGCCATATCTGCGGTACGAAACGTAGCTGCTTTAGAATATCCGGTCAGCGTTCCGGTCAAAAAATCGATCTCTTCAGCCTTAAACTGCCCATTAAAAAACCAGGGCATAATCGTTGCCATCGAAAACACCCCGATCCTGTTGGCTATAAAGTTGGGGGTGTCTTTGCAGCGAACCACACCTTTCCCCAGAATTTTTTCACAAAAACGGCTCATAAACTCCACTACATCATCAGAAGTCGTTTTTGTCGGGATGATCTCCAGCAGCTTCATGTAGCGCGGGGGATTAAAAAAATGGGTGCCCAAAAAATGATTCTTAAACTCATCTGAAACCTTTTCACTAATATCAGAGATCGGAAGTCCTGAGGTGTTAGAACTCACAATGGTGCCCGGCTTGCGCTCCTTTTCAATCTTCGCCATCATATCCTGCTTGATGTCCATCCTCTCCACGATGACCTCACAGACCCAGTCGGCATCTTTCACCCAGTTTAAATTATCCTCAAAGTTTCCCGGAGTAATTCGATTCACCCATCCCGGCAAAGCCAGGGGAGCCGGCTTCATTTTAGCCAGTTTCTGAATATTCTCTTCAGCTGTTTTATTGGGCTGTTTGGGGTCATCCGATTTCAGGTCGAGCAGTTTCACATACAGCCCGGCATTTACACAGTGAGCAGCAATCTGACTTCCCATCACTCCGGACCCCAGAATAACGACATTTTGGATATTGAATTTCTTAGAGGGCATAAAAAATAATGTGATAATTTAGGATTTCTGCAAATAGCGAATGCAACCCCATTTGGTGAGGCCTTCCAGGATCCAAGATGAACGATTACTCCTCCGGGAACATCGAGTTAATCTCTTCCGCGTATTTCTCGTTGATTACAGGACGCTTCACTTTCTGGGTAGGTGTAAGTTCGCCCCCATCAATCGAAAGCGCTTCCTTAAGGAGTACAAATTTTTTCACCTTTTCCCATGGTGACAGTTCTTTGTTCGCTTTATCCACCTCCTCCTGAATCAGAGCGACTACTTTCTCATCTTTGTGGATGGCTTCATCTGGGGTGTAACCGTCACGTTGGAGTCTTTTTTTGACATTTTCGTACGCCGGTACGATCAGGGCGGCACAGAATTTTCGCTGACTGCCGATCACCACCACCTGGTCGATGTATCCGCTGTTAATCAGCCGATTCTCTACATTCTGAGGAGCTACATATTTGCCTGTAGAGAGTTTAAACATAGATTTTTTGCGGTCGGTGATGAAGAGAAACCCATCATCATCGATCTTTCCAACGTCGCCGGTTTTGAACCAGCTATCTTTCGTCATCACCTCATCGGTTTTATCAGGAAGTTTATAATATCCTTTCATCACGTGAGGGCCTTTTGTCAAAATCTCCTTATCATCGGCGAGCTTAATCTGCACATCATCCAGCGGTTTTCCAGAAGAACCAATTCGCATTTCACCTGGGCGCTGCACGGTTATAACCGGTGAAGTTTCCGTCAGTCCATATCCCTGCACGCAGATAATGCCAATCGCATTCATAAATTTAAACACCTCCGGCGAGAGCGCAGCTCCCCCGCTCACCACACCGCCCAGATTACCGCCAAACAGCTCACGTATTTTGCTGTAGATTAGCTTATCTGCAAGTCTGTGCTTGATGCCATCCAGCCCCGAGGGTGGATTTTCGGGGTCGTACTCCTCCGTTCTGTAGATCGCCCAATAGTAGAGATTTTTCTTGATGCCGCTAAGCTCCTGGCCTTTCACCTTCACGCCGGTCTGAATTTTTTCGAGCAGGCGCGGTACAGTAGCCAGAAAAAATGGCTTCACGTAGGCCATATCGTCTCGAACTTCCTCTATAACCTCAATGTAGTGTATTTTACACCCCATGCTGATATACATATAGGTGATCATCCGTTCAAACACATGAGAGAGAGGCAGATACGAAAGCACATGCTCGCTGTTGAAACGCTCTTTATCAAACGGAAGCTTTTCCAGTGATCCCCGTACGTTCGAAGAGATATTATTATGTGACAACATCACTCCTTTCGGCACGCCCGTTGTTCCGGAGGTGTAAATCAGCGTAGCCAGGTCCTCCGGTTCAATTGAATCCCGAATCTCGCTCAGCAGATCCGGCTTCTCTTTTCTCAGCTTTTCACCTTTCGCCAGAATCGAATCGAACGGCTTCAGTTTCTTATGTTTTGATCCAAAAATAGAGATGATCGCCTTAACCGATTTCACATCTTTAATGATCGGCTTCGTTTCGGCAAACATTTCGTCGGTAGATACAATGTGAACCTTAGCCTCAGAATTTTCCAGGATATATTTAATCTGTTCACCGGGCTGGGTGGTATATATCGGCACATTTGCAGCTCCAAGGCTTAGTATAGCCAGATCACAAATCAGCCATTCAGTGCTGTTTTCAGAGTGTATCGAGACTTTGTCTCCGCGCCGTACACCGAGGTCATAAAGGCCGCAGGCAAACTGCTCTACTTTAGTTTTAAATTCCAGAACGGTTGTTTCATGCCACTTGCCACCCCGTTTTGTAGAGGTAAACATGCCGGTTTCGGCAGATTCGATTCCCCTGTAGAGAAGAGTTGGTAGCGTTTCGGGAGAATATTTCATAGCTAAATGATTGGTTTACAGGCTATAACGTCAGGTTAACACTGTTACTCTAAATTTACACTTTGACGGGACTTTTAAAAATTTGTTGTAAAAAAAATTATTCCGGGCTCTGACCTACCGAAAGATTCATTTTCAATATACGTTTACTCACCGTTCACTTTAGTATTTTACCTTCAATTTTTAGGCGATTAGCCCTTATTTTGCCCTTTTAAACAAACACAATACAATCACATGCACATAGAAAAAGAGATCAGGTCTAAAGCTGAACAGCTTTTATCATCAAAACAAAAAAGTATGGGGGACGCGCTGGGAATTGAATTCACGATGATCAGCCGGTCGGAAATGAGAGCCACCATGCCTGTGGACGAGAATACCGTACAGCCATTTGGCATTCTTCACGGTGGTGCGTCGGTTGCACTGGCGGAAACACTTGCCTCTGTGGGAGCGTGGCTAAACCTGGATGATGACTCAAAAGCCGCGGTAGGTCTTGAAATAAATGCCAACCATATTAAATCAGTCAGGTTGGGCGGCAACGTAACCGCCACTGCAAAGCCGATCCATCGCGGAGCTCAGACGCAGGTGTGGGGAATTCGGATCGAAACGGAAGATGGGAAACTGGTGTCTGTATCGAGATGTACAATGGCTATAATAAAAAAGCGCTGATTTTATACTGTTATCTCTGTTTCGTTGCTTCACGCAGCAAACCCGAAGCTTTTAAATTCACGCTTCGGGTTTCAGAGCTCTCTTGCATCTCTATGTTTATAAGTAGCAATTCAACTAATTCTCTCTCTCAAGATTGGTTGCGCATGTTTGTGTTCCTAGCAATCTATATACCGGGCAAAAAGATAGTACGCCCGATGCAATGAATATCAATCCTACAAATCCCCATAAGCTGTTATACCAAAGCCCCACAAACAGGATGATCATTCCAATTACGACTCTTAAAATAGTATCTGAGAAGCCTACATTCTTTTTTACTATTCTCATTTTGTTCACCTGTTGTTTTTTATTGCTATTGATAGTTCACTGATGGTTATCACTACATTTTGTTACACCTATAATATAGAATTGTTTGCACCACTTTTGTCAGCTACTCCCTGATCATTATGTAATCTATTTTACTACAAACAGCTCGAAGCGTGTTAAAGTTATTGCGTATTTGAGAGGTCCTGTTTCCATTAACCTAAACCCTTCTTATATTTAGTGCTATTCAAAAAATGCCCGGGTGGCGGAATTGGTAGACGCGCCGGATTCAAAATCCGGTGATGGCAACATTGTGCGGGTTCGAGTCCCGCCCCGGGTACAGATTAGATCTGAGATTTGAGATTCTGTCAATAATAT
>CAZXYQ010000004.1:0-70543 GCA_964644975.1 uncultured Rhodohalobacter sp. | reverse complement strand
CTTTCGGTAAGAAGAAAGACATTAATTTTGAACTACTCGATTTGGCAAAAAGGCTTCGTTAAAAAAAATCCCGATATTATGATTAGGATAAATACTGAAGGCATATCCGGAACTCTCTCTAAAGTAGCATTGGATGAGGCTATTGAAGTAGCAAGAAAAGCGTTTCAAAAAGTACAGGACGGCAGCGGTTCAGGTAGTGAGTGGCTGGGCTGGCGAAGAATTTTAAATTCTCCGAATGATGCCGAACTCGAAGAAATTGAGCAGCAGGCGGCAAAAATACGCGCAGATGCAGATATCTTTATCGTATGCGGAATAGGTGGCTCGTATCAGGGAGCAAGGGCTATCATTGAAGCTCTGACAAAACCTTTTGGCAATAAAGGGCCCGAAGTAGTCTTTGCCGGCCATCAACTTGGTGGGCAGTATCTCGAACAGCTTCTCGAATACGTGAAAAGACCGAAAGAGGATGGCTCTCCCAAAAGTGTGTATTTGAATGTGATATCAAAGTCCGGCACAACGCTTGAGACGGCTATAGCTTTTCGTCTGCTCAGAAAATGGATGCACGACACTTATGGCGACGAAGCCAAAAAACGAATTACAGCAACGACCGGCGAAACGGGTGGTGTTCTAAATAAGATTATTTCTGAAGAGGGCTACAAGAAATATGTGATACCTGAAGACGTAGGAGGGCGTTATAGCGTGCTTACGCCGGTAGGATTGCTGCCGGCAGCGGTTAGCGGGCTCGACATACAGACGCTATACTATGGAGCTGTTGCTGAATATGAATCCCGCGAAGAAGATCCGGGCGATCTGTTAACATATGCTGCTGCCCGATACCTTCTCCATGAGAAAGGGTATGCACTGGATGTATTAGGTTCATTCGAACCCGAACTAAATCAGCTCTGCGGCTGGACTCAGCAATTGCTCGGTGAGAGCGAGGGCAAAGAGGGGAAAGGTTTGTTTCCTGCCATCGCGGCCTACTCAACGGATCTCCACAGCATAGGGCAGCTGATCCAGCAAGGACAGCGAAACATTATGGAAACTTTGATTACAGTAGACAAGCCGCTGTCTGACCTTCGTCTAACTAATATGGACAGCGACATAGATCAGCTCGATTATTTGGCTGGTGAACCAATTTATAAAATTAACAATGGAGCCCTCGAAGGAACCTATCAAGCCCATGTTGAGGGTGGCGTACCGGTGATACGAGTGGAGTTTGAGAAATTAAACGAGCAGCAAGTTGGAAGGTTTATTTACTTTTATGAGCTCTTTACGGCAGTATATGTATATATGCTGGGCGTAAATCCATTTAACCAGCCCGGTGTGGAAAATTACAAGAAAGCGATGTATAAACTTCTCGGGAAATAAGGCATTACATGAGCGAAACATTTGAAGGACGTTACGTTGCTATTGCAGGCAATATTGGAGCGGGAAAATCATCCTTAACGGGTCTTCTTGCGGAAAAATTTTCATGGAATCCATACTACGAATCGGTTGAGGACAATCCGTATCTTTCAGACTTTTATGAGGATATGCGCCGATGGAGCTTTAATCTGCAGATCTATTTTCTATCAAGCCGTTTTCAGCATCAAAAAGAGATGCTCAGCAAAAGAGAAAATATCATCCAGGATCGCACGATCTATGAAGATGTGGAGATATTTGCAAAAAACCTTCATAATATGAATTTAATGAGTGACAGGGATTTTAAAAACTACTCCGACCTGTTCCATCAAATGAGTTATTATCTGCGGCCACCGGATCTTCTTATCTATTTGAGGGCAGAAGTTCCAACACTCGTCAAGCAGATACAGCAACGCGGCAGAGATTATGAAAACACGATTCGTATAGACTATCTTGAAAAATTGAACAAGCTTTATGAAGACTGGATCGACCGGTACAGCCACGATAAACTGATCATAGATACCGATAACCTCGATTTTGTAAATGAAAAAGAAGATCTTGGAAAAGTGATTGAGCTGGTTGAACAGCGCCTGTTTGGTCTGTTTAACTAATTGCTTTCGGAAATATAGTTCTGTATTTTAAGTGGCTATTGTGGAAAAGCAAAAATTACGATTCGACATACAAAAAATACCTGAAGGCGATAGCTCTAAAAAAGCTAAACTGCCCGAAGACTACTTTGAACTGGATGATGAAATGCAGCTTTTAGGGGCTGACGTCACCATCTTGTTCTATCGGACTGACAGGTTCATCAAAGTATCTTTCGATGTGAACAGCAACGTCGAACTGATTTGCGATCGCAGCCTTGATCCGTTTGAAAAAACAATCGATGGCACGTTTGATATATTGTTTCAGCCTGATGAAATTCAGGAGTCTGAAACAGAGCGCAGCGCAGTTAAACAGATTCCGGCCGATGAACTGGTAATCGATATTGAAAGTGAAGTTCGGGATACAATTATGCTGAACATACCGATAAAAAAAGTACATCCCAGGTATATAAATGAATCAGGGAAGCCTGAAGAGTTCGAAATTGCCCGGTTTGGGGAATCTGATGACGATGAAGAAGATCCAATTGACCCACGATGGGAAAAATTAAAGAAACTAAAGTAAATCATATTAAACGTAAGTAGATGGCACATCCAAAACGAAAAACGTCCAAAGCCCGTAAAAATAAACGAAGAGCACACCTTAGCCTTAACGAAGTCACTCTGGCAGAGTGCTCAAACTGTGGCGCGCTGCACCGATACCATCACGTATGCATGGAATGTGGTCACTACAGAGGTCAGCAGGTAATCTCCAAGTCTGAATAATAGAATTTTAAATTTATGGTCATTGCTGTAGATGCAGTAGGGGGAGATCATTATCCCAAGAATCCGGTGCGAGGCGGCCTTGAGGCAATCAGGCAGAAGTCCGACCTGAATATATTATTTGTCGGTCCTGATGATCTAATTCGAAAAGAACTGGATAAAGTTGATTTTGATTATGATGCAAGTAAAGTTGACATCCTGAATGCAGATCAAATCATCACAATGGATGATTCAGCCTCATCAGCCCTGAAAGAGAAACGTGAGTCATCCATTTCTGTTGGTATAAGAGCTCATAAATCCGGTGACTGTAATGCATTTGTAAGTGCAGGCCATACTGGAGCATTACTGGCAGCATCCACAGTCTATCTTGGGAAGTTAGAGGGTGTCTTACGCCCAACAATAGGCGCTATTTATCCTACAGTTGCAGGTGTCCGGTTGTTGATAGACGCAGGGGCTAATCTTGAATTAAAACCTGAAATGTATTATCAGTTCGGGATAATGGGCTCCATCTTTGTGGAGGAAATTCTCAATGTCAGCAACCCCAAGATAGGTCTCGTCAACGTTGGCCATGAAGAGGAAAAAGGCACAGATATCTTAAAAGCCGCTCATAAAAAGCTCACCACACTGGATAATTTTATCGGAAACATTGAAGGAAAAGATATTTTAACTGGAAAAGCAGATGTATTTTTAACAGACGGCTTCACAGGTAACATTATCCTGAAATTCGGTGAATCTATACCTTCTATTCTAAAAACTCTTTTTGGTAAGTACATGGACGAAATGTATGTAGGAGAAGACACCCGGAGTCAGATATACAAAATCCTCTCTAAATCTATGCATACTTTTGACTATGAACACGTTGGCGGAATTCCATTTCTTGGAGTGGATGGAGTCAGTTTTGTAGGGCACGGCGGAAGTAGCGTAAACGCTATCAAAAATATGATCCTTAATGCTTCTCACTGCGTTGAGAACGGAGTAAATGAGAAAATAAAAGCCTCTCTAAATTAAATATATTTCATGCCTCCAATTTATGCTTCAATAACCGGCGTTGGGAAATACCTGCCGGAGTACGTACTTACCAATAAAGAACTCGAAACCATTGTAGATACCAACGATGAGTGGATCACTTCTCGTACGGGTATATCTGAACGTCGAATATTAAAAGGTGAAGGTCTCGGTACATCGTACATGGCTGAAAAAGCGGCTCAGGCTGCTTTAGCAGATGCCGGTGTGGATGCTGAAGAAGTTGATGCGATTATTGTAGCTACAGTAACGCCCGACTACCTGTTTCCTGCAACGGCTTGCCTTGTTCAGAAGAGAATAGGAGCCAAGAATGCGTATGCATTTGACCTGTCAGCAGCATGTTCAGGTTTTCTGTATGCGCTGACCACAGGAGGCAACATGATAGAATCGGGACGGGCTAAAAAAGTTTTGGTGATTGGCGCTGATAAAATGAGCTCTATTTTGGATTACACCGATAGAACCACCTGTATACTTTTTGGAGATGCTGGCGCTGCAGTGCTCCTGGAAGCCACCGAAGAAGAAACGGGAATCATAGATTATATACATCACACCGAAGGCGATGAAGCGTGTATGCTCTATCAGCCCGCGGGTGGAAGCGTTCACCCAGCATCTAAAGAGACGGTTGAACAGAATCTGCATTTTCTCAGGCAGGATGGGCGGTCGGTCTTTAAACGCGCGACACAGGGAATGGCTGATGTATCACTGGAAATAATGGAAAAAAACAATCTGGCACCAGAAGATGTGGAGTGGCTGGTACCGCACCAGGCAAATTTGAGAATCATTGATGCTACTGCCCGGAGAATGGGTTTGGATAAAGCAAAAGTGATGATTAATATCGACAAGTATGGAAACACTACGTCGGCTACAATTCCGCTTTGTCTTGTCGACTGGAATGATCAGCTTAAAAAAGGGGATATTTTGATATTATCGGCCTTTGGCGGTGGATTAACTTGGGGATCTATCTTTTTAAAGTGGGGTAAATAATGAACGCAATTCTTTTTCCGGGACAAGGATCGCAGTTTGTGGGTATGGCTAAGGAACATTTTGACGCGAGTAACACCGTGAAGAAATTATTTCTGAAAGCAAATGAACAGCTTGGATACTCACTTTCAGATATTATGTTTGAAGGGCCTTCAGATGAACTGATGCAGACTAAATTTACTCAGCCCGCAATATTCCTGCACTCTGTTGCACTATTTAAAGAGAAAAATATAAAGCCTGATGCTGTTGCAGGTCACAGCCTGGGGGAGTTTTCAGCTCTCGTTGCTGCAGGCGTACTTCAGTTTGAAAACGCCCTAGACCTTGTGCAGCTGCGTGGAAACCTCATGCAGGAAGCGGGTGAAATTCACCCGGGAACGATGGCTGCCATCATTGGAATGGAGGATCATATTGTTGATGAAATTTGTAAAACAGCCACGGATAAGATCCTAAAACCGGTTGTGGCGGCTAATTACAACTGCCCTGGCCAGCTCGTAATATCGGGTGATGAAGATGCGGTTCAAAAAGCCGTAGAACTGGCTAAAGAGCAAGGATGTAGATTAGCAAAACTACTCCCTGTAAGCGGGGCTTTTCATTCACCTTTGATGAAACCTGCGCTTGAAGGTTTGAAGAAAAGAGTGGATGAAATTGAATTCAGTGACCCTTCATGCCCATTTTATAGTAATGCATCTGGAGAGGCAACGACAGACGCTTTTGTTGTGAAGGAGAACCTGATAGCTCAGCTTACGTCGCCTGTCCGGTGGACAAAGACACTTCAGAGGATGGAAAAGGCGGGAGTGAAAGACTTTATAGAAATTGGCCCCGGAAAAGTATTGCAGGGGCTTGTTAAGCGAACGGTATCAAACGCTAATATTTCAGGTTATCAATAAAATGGATTTAAAAGGAAAAAACTGTTTAATCACCGGAGGCAGCAGAGGCATAGGCCGACACATGGCCCTGCACTTTGCTGAGTTGGGTGCAAATGTTGCAATTACATATGCGCGTTCATCTAAAGCGGCTGAAGAAGTTGTTGAATTGATTGGTAAGGCCGGTGTGAAAGGCAAAGCATACCACGCGGATGCCGTAGATTTTGATAAAGCCGAAGAAGTGATCAACTCGGTTACTGAGGAGTGGGGATCGCTTGATGTATTGGTGAACAATGCAGGTATAACACGAGATAATTTGATTCTTCGTATGAATGAAGAGCAATGGGACGCTGTGATCAACACAAATCTTAAAAGTATTTTTAACTATAGCAAAGCTGCAGCAAAGCCAATGATGCGGGCGAGAGGTGGATCTATTATTAATATCGGGTCCGTTGTAGGGCTCTCAGGAAATGCGGGGCAAAGTAACTATGCAGCCTCCAAAGCAGGTATCATAGGGTTTACAAAATCGTATGCAAAGGAGCTCGCCAGCAGAGGAATCAGGGCCAATGTTATTGCGCCAGGATATATTCTGACAGAAATGACGGAACAACTGAATGAAAAAGTTCTAGAATCTATCAAAGCCGAAACACCGCTCGGTCGAGCAGGAAACCCAGATGAAGTATCAAATACGGCGGCATTTTTGGCGTCTGATCTGAGCTCCTATATTACCGGAGAAGTAATCAGGGTAGATGGCGGCATGGCAATGTAGACGCAAAAATTTTACATAACACAGAATAACACAAAACGTGTTATTTTTGGATTAGATGTCGTATTATAAACGACTGAATTCCTATAAATATTCATAAACATTAATAAAACACAGACCAAAATGTCACAAGACGTAGAATCAAAAGTAAAAGCTATTATTGTTGATAAACTTGGAGTTGATGAATCTGAGGTAGTAACAGAGGCTAACTTCACAAACGACCTGGGTGCAGATTCTTTGGACACAGTTGAACTCATTATGGAATTCGAGAAGGAGTTCGACCTGAGTATTCCTGATGAAGATGCCGAGAATATTGCCACTGTTGGCGATGCCGTTAAGTATCTGCAGCAAAAATAATATTAAGCTGATCAATCATTCACATGGCTGTACGTAGAGTAGTAGTAACTGGTATTGGAGCTTTAACTCCTGTTGGAAATACAGCACCCGATTTTTGGAACGGTCTGGTATCCGGCAAAAGCGGAGTCCGAACCATTGAAGACTTCGATACAACAGATTATCCCACCAAGTTTGCCGGGCAAATTGACGGTTACGATTCGAATGATTTTTTCGAACGTAAAGAAGCCCGCAGACTCGACAATGTTTCTCAGTACGGCCTCGTTGCCGCTGAAGAAGCAGTAGAAGATAGCAAAATCGACCTGGACTCAATTGATAAGGATCGGGTTGCTGTAATTGTGGGAACCGGGATTGGAGGAATGAAAACATTCTACGATCAGGCTGTTTCTCATCACGAGCATGGACCGCGCGGAGTAAATCCCTTTTTCATCCCAATGTTGATTCCTGATATGCCTGCCGGGCATATTTCGATCAAATATGGTTTCAGAGGTGCTAACTACTGTGCGGTTTCCGCTTGTGCCACAGGTTCTCAAAATATTGGTTTGGCTTACGATACTATTAAGTATGGTCAGGCTGATATGGCCGTTTGTGGTGGAACGGAATCATGTGTGTGGCCTATTGGAGTGTCGGGCTTTGGTTCGATGAAGGCGTTGTCGCGGCGTAACGAATCGCCTGAGACAGCCTCTCGTCCTTTCGATAAGGAGAGAGATGGCTTTGTATTAGGCGAAGGTGCGGCAATGATGTTTATCGAGTCGCTCGACTCAGCATTGGAACGGGGTGCACGTATTTACGGAGAAATATCCGGCTATGGGTTTTCCGCTGATGCTTATCATATAACCGCACCTGATCCCGAAGGTAACGGTGTAAAACTTGCACTGAATTCAGCCCTGAAAATGGCTGGAATCAAACCCGAAGATATTGATCACATCAATATGCACGGTACTTCTACTCCGCTCGGTGATCTTGCAGAATCAAATACGATTAAAAAAGTGTTCGGTGATCACGCTTATAAGATGAACCTGAACTCCACAAAATCGATGACGGGGCATATGTTGGGCGCAGCCGGTGCAGCTGAATCTATAGCCGCACTGCTAACAACCTACCACGGTATTATCCCCCCCACAATTAATCAGCAAACACCCGATCCGGAGTGTGACCTGAATTATACGCCTAATGAGTCTGTAGTCAGGGATGTTAGATACGCAATGAACAACGCTTTTGGCTTTGGCGGCCACAACACCACACTGATCTTTAAAAAGTTTGATGACTGACAGATGCTAGGAAGGTTAAAGAGATGGTTTACAGCTCCTGCAGATCAGTTTAAGCAGTCTTCCACACGCATCAAGAAACTTGAAAAACTTATCGGATTCAAAATTGCCCCTGAAGACAGGGGCATTTATCTGAGAGCATTGCGTCATCGTTCAATTATTGACGGTAGTAAAATAAAAGCCCACGAAACGTACGAGCGCCTTGAATTTTTGGGCGATGCTATATTGGATCTCATTGTCACAGAAATTCTTTTTGATAAATATCCGCTAGCAAACGAAGGGTTCCTCACCAAGTTAAGAGCTAAAGTTGTAAGAGGTAAAACACTAGCTGAAATTGCCCTTGCCATGCAAATTAATGAGGTTATGGAGGTAGGTGAACGAGCTTCCGGACAAGGAATTGAAGTTTCAAAAAGTGTTTTAGCAGATCTGTTTGAATCCATGGTGGCTGCAATTTACCTTACAAAAGGATACGAATTCACTTTCACCTTTACTGAACGCATGCTGAAAAAGCATATCGACTTAAAGTCCTTAGAGGCAAAAGCAGATAACTTTAAAAGTTTACTCATGGAACTTCTTCAGTCAAAAAATGCCCCTCTTCCTTCTTACAGGGTCATTGATGAGGAGGGGCCGGCTCATGATAAAACATTTACGGTAGCTGTTTATATTATGGAAGAGTTGCGTGCAGAAGGGAAGGGGAAAAGTAAAAAAGAAGCAGAACAGGTTGCTGCAGAACGAGCCCTCTATCTACTGGAAAATGACGAGTAAGCTCTTGTATTTTTTTGACCGTCTATTCAAACTCAATTTTATTTACGACTGATTATGCAACAATATCTCAATTTGGTACAAAACGTTCTGGAAAACGGTATAAAAAAAGAGAACCGCACAGGAACCCCAACGCTCTCATGCTTTGCTGAAAGTTACAAAGTGGATCTTGAAAAAGGGTTTCCCCTGTTAACTACGAAGAAGGTGTATTTCCGTTCGGTTATAATGGAGCTTCTGTGGTATCTGACAGGGGACGACCACATTCGATGGCTGCGTGATGAAAATGACGTGCATATATGGGATGCCTGGGCGGATGAGGATGGATACGTTGGACCTATTTACCCTACGCTTTGGAGACGATTCCCATCTCTCACTGCATCGGACGGAAGCCGGTATCCGCGTAAAAATTCAGACGAGAAGCTAAATTGGCAGTATGATGAATACGACCAGGTACAGCGGGCAATAGATATGCTTAAGAATAATCCCAACAGCAGACGCATTGTGGTAAGTGCCTGGCATCCCGGGGTTTTAGATGAGATGAGGCTTCCTCCCTGCCACGTGATGTACATTTTCAACGTTTCCAATGGAAAATTAAACTGCCACCTAACTCAACGGTCTGGTGATATTGCCCTTGGTATTCCATTTAACCTGGCCTGTTATTCTGCCTTAACGATGGCGATTGCGGCTGAAACAAATCTTAAACCGGGAACTTTTGCTCATACAATTGTAGATGCACATATTTATGAAAATCATGTTGATGGGCTTAAAGAGCAATTGAAGCGTGAGCCCCGAAAATTACCAAAGCTTACTATCAAGTCTAAGCCACTAGATGAACTTGAGTTTTCAGACTTTGAGCTTGTCGACTACAATCCACACGATTCAATCCGATTCCCGGTAGCTGTATGAAACTAATATTGATAGCCGCTCACGACCCTAATCTTGTTATTGGTAAAGATGGAGAACTGCCGTGGCGATATCCTGAAGATCTTAAGTTTTTCAAAAAAATCACGCTCGGACACACCCTGCTGATGGGCAGAGTTGTTTTTGAGGAGCTAAACGAAAAACCGCTGCCCGGGAGAGAAGCTGCAGTGTTAACCCGGACGAAATCATACAGCCACGTGCCAACATTTGAATCCATTGAGGAGGCGCTGGATTTTCTATCTGATAAGGAGAAGGTTTTTGTAATAGGAGGAGGAGAAATTTACAGTCAAATGATTGAAATGGCGGACCAGCTTATTATAACAGAGATTCATAAGGAATACCCGGGCGACACATTTTTCCCAGATTACAGAGATAATATTGGTGCAAAATGGCAAGAAATATCGAGAGAAGATGGTGAAGAACTATCGTTCGTAAATTACTATCGCAAAGACCGGTAAGTCCCTCGAATTCTTTTGGTTATACAATTAAAAAAGACTAACTGAATTCACCTCTTAAAGCCTGTATGTTACGGTAAATCGATTCCGTAAACATAACATTGTGGTTAATATTTTGTACTACTTCTTCATACTAAATGAGATAGGACTTTATGGTCTGCCCGCGCAGATTATGCTCATTATCTTAGTTGTTGTTTTGTCTCTCTTTCTGTTTTTCTACATTAAAAATGGCAAAAAAACAGGGGATCTTTATCTGTCTGAAGAGGATCAAACCACATTCCTGAAGTCTATTCTGGATCACTCAAGTACCGGAAATGCCATTATCGATTCTGACGGAGTTCTGCGCTATGTTAATTTTGGATTTATTGCGCTGTTCGATGAATCAGAAACCCCGCTTGTTGGGAAAAGTATTTCTGATATTCCACAGCTCAGTAAACTTACCCGGTGTTTTGAACAGAAAAGTTCATCTGTTGTTGAAGTTTCGGGAAAGGATGATCTATCGTATATGATCAAGTATTTTACTGTTAAAGATTCCGATCAAAATGTTGTTGGCCGGTATCTAAAGATGCTACCGAACCTGAAGAACAATGACGATTCACCCAATATTGATCTTTCCCATGAGCTTAAAACACCTCTCCATGCTGTTTTAGGATTTTCTCATCTGTTACAGAAAGATTCTGAATTATCAGCAGATCAGAATAAACTTCTCGAAAAAATTGTTTACCACTCAAAGTTACTCGATGATAAGATCAAATCATTTTTGGGTGGAGAACACTCCCAAATCAAATTAATGGAACAGGGCAAAACCAAAAAGTCAGTAAAGAAAATCCTGGTTGTTGATGATGTTTCCATTAACCGAACGCTGTTAAAGCTAATGTTGAAACGTTACGGACTGGACGTTCAGGAGGCATCTAACGGAGAAGCCGCTCTTAAAATACTGGAAACCTGGAAAGCAGATTTAATCCTGATGGACCTTAGTATGCCCGTAATGGATGGTATAGAGACAGTTAAGGTAATACGTGGTAGTGGTACGAATGGTCTGTCAGCATCAAAAATTATCGCAGTAACCGCAACTCAGCGATACTCAAGAGATGAGTTGATCGCCTCAGGTTTTGATGACCTGATGCAAAAACCGTTTAAAGAAGAAGACCTTCTCAAGAGAATCGGGCTAGAAAACACAAAATTGAACTGAATTCATTTCACTGGTTCTGCAGGTAACATTTGACAGGGCGCACATCAAATATTTGGAAATCGGGACACAGATTTCATCTATAACCACAGGAGTTATTTTAGTCGATCTCTTTTAAATGAACGATGTACGGCTTCACTACCGGTTGTGTCAGCGCAATGATATGCCGGGTATCTGCTGCTTTTGAAAATTCAATGGCTTTCATTTTGCCCTCCAGAATCCAGATACTTTCACTTTCATACTTATACGCTTCACTGTAACTTTTGTCGGCAGCATAATAAAATGAGGCCGAGTGATCGTCATTGGGAAACCCTTTTTTAGTAAGGTGTTGCTTTGTTTTATCACGAATTCTATCAAGCTCTCTCGCTATTCTGTTTTTATGCATAAAAGTAGTGCGAAACAGATCGCGTTGCAGAAAGCGGGTTGAAAGGTTTTTCAGTATAGGGTCTTTATGTTCGGCCCAGGATTTTATGCTAATCATAACATCATGGTCATCAAGCGCCATGTAGTGATCCATTTCTTTATCTGAAATACTTATTTTTGCTGATCTTTTTTCAGTCAGGAAATATTCAAGGTGATGCGACGGTGTGTGAAGCGATTCTCCGTTTTGAAGAAGATATTCTACTCGTTTAAAAATTTTCTTTAAGAGCATATCTGCTCCCAGAACAGTTTTATGGAGGTACACCTGCATGTACATCAATCTTCTGGAAAGGATGTAGTTTTCAATGGCGTAGATCCCTTTTTTTTCTATCACAACGTTTCCTTTAAACACCCGCATGGTTTTTAGTATTCTGTTGATGCCAACGGAACCCTCAGAAACACCTGTAAAAAAGCTGTCCCGCTTCAGGTAGTCGAGCCGATCGATATCGAGCTGCGATGAGATGAGCTGATGGAGGAATTTTTTCGGGTACTGATCAGTAAAAATCTGGATAGCAGTATCGAGCTCTCCGTCGAACTCTTTGTTTAACTGTTCCATGATTTTCAAACTCATTTTCTCGTGATTAAAATCACTTATCAGGGTATGCTCAAGAGTGTGAGAGAAGGGGCCATGACCAACATCGTGCAGAAGAATAGCGATAAGAGTGCCTTTTATTTCAGCTTCGCTGATGGTTGTATCTTTCTCAATTAAATTTTTCAGTACTCTTTGGCACAGTTCCAACGCACCCAGTGCATGTGAGAAACGTGAATGTTCTGCAGCGGGAAATACAAGATAGCCGAGGCCAAGCTGCCTGATTCGTCTGAGTCTCTGAACATACGGATGATCGATGAGCCTCAGGATGATCCCTTTTGGAACGGTGATGAATCCGTGAATTGGGTCGCTGAAAATTTTGTACTGGCTGCTTTTGTCCATATTACTCTACCAGGAAATAGTGATTGCTATCTTTCAAACCGGGCAGCTTTGCAGGACTTTGTTGCGATACATTATACCAAACGCCCGTTGTTTCAGCTACTGCTTTCAGTTCGTTATTTTCGTTGTAAAGAGCCTGAATACCTGTAATGCTTGTATTGCCGATATTTTTGAGTGAGCTGCAAACTGTAAGCTTCTCATGATAAAGCACAGGTTTTATATATTTAAGATCGAGATGTGCCAGTATAAAACTATAACCGTTCTGCATCTCTTTTCTGAGTTCCGGTATTACTTGTATAAACCGAATTCGTGCCTCTTCAAAGTATGTGTTGAATACCGCATTATTGACATGCTTGAGCGTGTCGAGATCACGAAATCGAATTTCAATAGATGTGGAATGATAGAAGTCGTCAGGAGTGTATGTAAACTTCAAGGTTTTAAAAGTCTTTTATTAAATGTTTATAGATTAGAACATACAACTTACTGAACCTTTATAACAGTTCATGGAATCTGTTTTTTATCTTGTCTGAAGGATCGATAACCGCCTCAGCTTTTGTTATTATAATTTGTACCTTTTGCTGAAACTTAAAAAAACATACAAAAATGCTCGATAAATCATCATCGCAGTTTCTTGAAAATCTACTAATTACACCAAGCCCAACCGGATATGAGACCCAGGGCCAAAAGGTTTGGCTTGAGTATCTTTCTCAGTTTGCTGACAAAGTGGAATCTGATGCTTACGGTTCAGGGATGGCCAGAATTGAAACCAGTTCTGACGTGATGACTGTTATGCTTGAAGCGCATGCCGATGAGATTGGTATGGTTGTTCAGCATATCACGGATGAGGGATTTATTTATTTAAACAAGCTGGGTGGAAGTGACTCTACTATTGCACGTGCAAAGCGTGTATTTATCCACGGAAAAAAAGGAAAAGTTAGCGGAATAACTGGAAATACCGCTATTCATCTGCAGGACACTAAAAACGGTGGTGGGAAAGAACCGTCCTGGAAAGATATTTACGTAGATATTGGAGCGACCAGCAAAGATGAAGTTTTGGAGGCTGTTCAAATTGGAGATCCCGTAACCTACGCTGAGGACCTCGAGTTTTTGAATGATAATATTCTCACTGCCCGCGCACTGGATAACCGGATCGGTGGTTTTGCTATTGCACAGGCCATTAAATATTTGAAAGAGCGAAAGAAAGATCTTGCCGTCAATGTGATTGCTCTGAATTCAGTGCAGGAAGAAGTTGGCGGATTTGGAGCCCGAATGATGAGCTATCGTCACATGCCCGATGCCGCTATTGTGACAGACGTAACCCACGCAACAGACACACCAGGAATTGACCAGCGGGAGCATGGACAGGTGAAAATGGGCAGCGGGCCTACCGTTCAGCACGGCGGGGCGAATCACCCTGCACTTGTTAGCTTAATAGAAGAGACAGCCGGCAAACGTGAAATTGAGATTCAGCATGAAGCAACCAGTATTCGAACCGGTACCGATACAGACAGTATTTTTTACCAGAGAACCGGAATACCAAGTGCGCTGGTTTCCGTTCCCATCCGCTATATGCACTCGCCTGTAGAAACAGCTTCGTTGCAGGATGTAGCGCAGCTTATTGAATTGATGGCAGAATCTATTTTGGCTATGAAACCGGATCAGACGTTTACAGCAATGTAGTCTAAGGTGAGATTATGATGCGAATAGGAAACTTCATCTCGCGCCTGATGGGCTGAATGGATACCCAATGTTAATTGTAAGCCGGATCTGTAATACGAAAGATCCGGTAACCAACAGAACGATGATGAATAACAGAATTACAAAATCTTGTGAAACGCAATCAACTATTCGATTCGACATTTCTCATTTAAAGATAGCTGCAACAGTAACGGTGCAAATTATTCCCTGCTATCATTGAGGTTCATATAGAGAAGTGTCTTGGCTTTTCTCCAGTCTCTGTTAACAGTACTTATGGAAATATCAAGAGCGTCTGCCACCTGTTCAACTGATAATCCGCTGAAATACTTGAGTTCAACAACTTCATAAAGTCGTTCGTCAATCTTTCGAAGCTCTTTACAGGCTTCGTGCAGTTCAAGAAACTCTTCAGCCTCTTTAACGTCAAGTTTTTGTTCGTCGAGCTCTATTTTTAAAGGGCCGCTTCCGCGTTTAGACGCCAGTTTTTTTCTTGCATAGTCTACGAGAATTTGATGCATCGCTTTGGATGCCAGCCGCATCAGGTGTTTTTTACTGTTACACCCAAGTTCTTCCTGCTGCAACCATTTTACGTAAACCTCGTGAACCAGATCGGTTCGGTTAAGAGTTAGATCATTTCTTTCTGTCGCTATCTGTATTGAGGCAATATCTTTTAGCTCATTATAGACGAGCGGAAAGAGCTTATTATAGGCTTCTGTGCCGTTTTTTTCGAGCTGTTGCAGTAGTCCTGTTACATCAGAATCCATGATAATACTCTTCGTAGTTGAATCAATTAAGTTAGATTATAAGTGTATGATCCAAATAAGTAAAAACCCTTACAGTAAAAAAGCTTAATTAATAGAATTCTAATAAATGCCGAACTATTTATAACCTTCAGGATTGTTTACCTGCCAGTTCCATGCGTCTCTGCACATCTCCTCCAGATTTTTTTCTGTCTTCCAGCCCAGTTCGCTGTTTGCTTTAGACGCATCAGCAAAACATGTAGCCGCATCACCCGGACGGCGATCTGTAATTTCGTGCGCTATTTTTTTACCCGTAACTTTTTCGAACGTATGGATCACATCAAGCACGCTCGATCCTTTGCCGGTCCCAAGATTATACGCTTCGGCTCCCGAAACCTGTTCGAGCTTTTCCAGCGATTTAAGGTGACCTTTAGCCAGATCGACCACGTGAATGTAATCTCTGACACCGGTTCCATCATGAGTGGAATAGTCGTCTCCAAAAACGGATAGCTTTTCACGCTTACCTACGGCAACTTGTGTAACGAAGGGCATCAGGTTATTCGGTTTTCCGGTAGGATCTTCACCAATCATACCGCTCTCATGTGCGCCTACCGGATTAAAATAGCGAAGGAGGGCAGCTTTCCATTCAGGATCAGAAGCACAGAGATCCCTGAGAATATGTTCAATTGTTAGTTTAGACTGACCATATGGATTTGTAGCTGAGAGTCCGGACTCTTCGGTGAGTGGTGATTCTGAAGGATCACCGTAAACGGTTGCAGATGAGCTGAATACAATACGTTTTACGTTATGATCGCTCATTGCCTGGCAGAGATTTACAGTGCCGGCCACATTGTTGGAGTAGTATGAAAGTGGTTTTTCTACTGACTCGCCAACAGCTTTCAGTCCGGCAAAATGGATGACAGCATCAAAATCGTATGTGCTAAATAGATTTTCCAGGCCGGGCTTGTCAAGCAGATCAACTTTATGGAAAGAAACTCTTTTACCCGTTAACGTTTCAACTCTCTCGAGAGACGTTTTTTTACTGTTGGAAAGGTTATCCATTGCAACTACAGTGTAACCTGCAGATAAGAGCTCAAGAATGGTGTGGCTGCCAATAAAACCTGTACCGCCCGTAACTAATATTGTTCTCATAGTTTGATAATCTGATTTTTGTCTGTCATTGATGATCTCACTGAATGACAAGATCTGTTGGAGTTTCTACTTTGTGCTTTCAGCACGCCGCTGTAGCTGCGCCAGAATACTCTCGCAATATGCATCCATCTCCCCTGCGTACTGTTTTTTTAAATCCTGATCTACACTGCCTGACAGTAATTCCTTGGATTTTTCGTAGATATCAAGCAGGGGGTCAAGCTTCAGCATTTTTGCCACAGGTTTTATTTTATGGCCTGTTCTGCGGAGTGTTTCAAGATCTTCCTCCATCAAATTTTGCCGGAAATTATTTTTAAATTCAGTGAATGAAATAACAGATGCATCAGAGAATTCATCTACATAAGATTCATCATTGTAAAGCATATCCCGGATTAACTGAAAATCAATTGGTTCTTTTTCGGAAGCCATAACTTATTCGTTTGCTGGTTCAGTAATATTATGTGGTGTAGGTTTGCCATCCTTATCCATGTGGACAAATACGATTTTGTCGATGCTGATAATCGTCTCTTTCGAAAATTTTTGCCGGACTACACAGCGCACTGTAATGGATGAACGCCCAAAATTTACGGTTTCCATACCAATTTCAATGATATCTCCAAGTTTAGCAGAACTCACAAAGTTAATTTCTGACATGAACTTGGTAACGATATTCCCCTTTCCAAGCTGACAGATCACATAGATAGCTGCCTCTTCGTCGACCCAAGCGAGTACAGACCCGCCAAATAGGGTTCCATGTGCATTAAGGTCTGTAGGTTTTATCAGTTTTCTGCTGAAAAATCTCATTGGCGGAAGTTCATTTTCCATAGTTAAGTAAGCACGTAATGTTTTATAAATTTGATAAAGACAGAACCAGAGAATTTATCAATCCGGTGCCGTTTATCATCATTTCTAAGATATTGTAAAAATGGGTTACACCATAACGTATTTGAAAACCGTAATGATTTGGTGGTCTAATTAAGTTTAGGTTTTCGATCGTTAATTAATTCAAAGAAAAGGGAGTCGTTATTTTTAAAGAGCGCGTTCATTTTTTTTGTCAAAAAATAAATTGAAGACTAAACATAAAAGCAATAAGTGCCGATAAGGAAGATGTAATATGTCTGACATTATAAAATTTTAATATTTTGTGTAACAAACAGGCCTTCAGAATGTCCTGTGTATAGATTATCAACCCATTGGTTCAAACACATGAGAAAAATAGCATTTACAAATCAAAAAGGCGGAGTCGGTAAAACTACTACCACAATCAACACAGGCGCAGGGCTGAGCAAAATCGGGTATAAGGTCTTGCTGGTTGATATGGATCCGCAGGCAAATCTGACATACTCATTGAAGATCCACTCTTCAAAAATGAAGAAGAATATATATCATATGCTGAAGGGGCAATCGTCAGCAAAAGATATTATCATGGAACACAATGGATTTGATCTGTTGCCGGCCTCTATTGAACTCTCCGGTGCAGAGATGGAGCTTGTGAATGAGCCCGCCCGCGAGCAGATTCTACGATCTGCTCTTAAGGATATTGAAGAAGATTACGACTTTATTCTTCTTGACTGTCCGCCTAACCTCGGTCTCCTAACACTCAATGCATTTACAGCTGCTGATGAACTTGTAATTGTTTTGCAGAGCGAATACCTGGCTCTACACGGTTTATCGAAGCTAATGGATTTAGTCAAAATTGTTCAGCAGCGTCTGAACCCTGAACTTAAAGTTGAGGGAATTGTCTGCACGCTTTTTGATAAGAGAAAAAACCTGAATCGCGAGGTTGTGGGACACATCCGTGAACATTTCGGTGCAAAAGTATTTGATACTGTAATACGCGATAATATCGCTCTTGCAGAAGCTCCGAGCCACCATAAAACCATTTTTGAATACGATAGTCAAAGCCACGGTGCAAAAGACTATTTGATGCTTGCTAAGGAGATCAGAAACGGATATTAATCATGGGATTCAAACGAAGTATGGGATTTTTACCGCTTGGAGCAGTCGAAAGCGAGAAGTCTGAATTTAGCTATGTGGGTGACGAGCGACCGCGTTCAGGTCGATCAGACAGTATTTTCGATGATTATAAGAGCAGCAGTAACTTAACACTTGCCAGCTCATTTTCTGAAAAAATGAAGGCACAAAAACTTGCTGAGCAGTCTGAAAGTGAAATCATTCCTGAGAAAAAAGTAGCCAGTTACTACCTTGAAGTGGAAACACTGGAGAGGATGAAGGAATGGGCCGACGAGAAAAAAGCGACTTACTCCTCCGTTGTTGAAGCGGCGATTCGTTCACATTTATCTGCTTTAGGCGCTTAGCCCGATTTAATCAGATCACTATGTTGAGTATTTGTGCTGCATCGCAATAATCTGATATTTAAACAAAACAGCTTTGGGTTACCATTAATCACTCTCTGGCAGCCCGAATGTAGGCTACAATTGCTTTTCGCGCCAGGTTGCGCTCACCGTATCTTTCCACAATCCATTGGTATTCTGGCATCTCTCTGACGTCGTTATATTGGCGGGCATTCTCCTCAATCATTTCAAGCACAAGGTTACGTACTACCAAGTCGTCAGGATGCTCACGGACCACCTGTTGAGCATACTCCTCTATTTTCGGATCGAACCCACTCTGTTTTAAAAGCTGGGTAGCAGCTCCGGGATTACGTGCCCATAGTGGATGCAGAGGGTGCACTTCTTCAATCAGCTTATGCAAAAATTCTAAAGTTGGTACAGTAAAGTTGCTTTCATGCTCAGTTGTGACACGACCCCAGCGGGATTCCTGATAAGTCAGACCAAGATATGCTATATAAAGCGCGGCTCTTTGTTGCGGGTGCAGCTCCAACCCGGTAAGATGCTTCATGATTTTGCTTCTATATTGCCCGGCTGACCTGAAGTGCCTTGCGCCACCAAGAACAGTTATTTGCGATGAAGAGAGATCTGGCTCTTCCGGGGTTAAGCTGTAACTACTGCTGCTTTCATACGATAGCCAGGTACTGTTCATCAGCGAGAGTGGCTGAATCCACATAAAGTCTGATTTTTTCCTGAACGATAACCGTGCATTTGGTCGCCGGGAGGATAAATATGGAATCTCTTTGATCTCTCTTGTATAGATGGTCTTTTTTGAAGGGTCATATCTGAGTTCTACAGAATCGGCCCCGGCCGGTGGAATAATGACACCCTCAAATGTTCTATTTTCCCGTAAATGAGTACGCTCATCATCAGGAAGCGGTGCCGCACCACTCGTAATACCGCGAACCTGGTATCGAATGGTATCACGATCAGCAGGAAGCATGGCTGAGATTGATCCGTCCCGGTTCGGTTCAAATATGATGCCCGTATGGAAATCGTAGCCGTTAAAGTTACCGTACACCCTGATCCACTCCCGGTATGGCTCTTTATCAAAATGTCTGCCATCGTTAGTATAACGAGGCACCAGACGGATGTCCATATCGATTCGGTGCTGATCAAAAATCATTACCGGAAGAAAAAGCCCCTGATGGTGGACGGCGGTTATTCGCAGTGTATAAATACCGGGTTCGAAAATTTTAATCTCGTATTTCCCGTCTGCATCCGGACGGATATCCCCAATCCGGTCGAAAAGGTCTGACTCACTGCCAATCCGAGGTGTGATCACCAGATTTGATATAGGCTGACCGTTCAGGCTGGTAATTGTGCCGCTGATGGTGGTCTGGCCAGCCAGTTTGCTGCTGAGAGTGGCTGCCAAAATGAGAAGTATGAGTAGTAGTCTCAAAAAATTGCGATGGCTCTTTTAAAATTTATCAATTAGATAGTACTAATAATTTAGTAAAAAGTAAAAAACCTCACAGCACAAACTCTATTTAGTACTCTCGCAGAGTTGCTGGGAGTTCGGCGCGGAGTTTCGTAGATGATAAATTGGTGAACAGATATCGCGCATAATTAAGCGATTGATCAATATTTTCCCCTATTCAAAGCATTTTTGATAGACATTTTTGAACATTTTATTAGATCGAAAGGAGAGGGTGTCATAAGTTGTCATCCAGTTTCACTATTTTTGCAAGGTCCAACAATTCTGTATCATCAGGAAAATTCTTACGCCACTTATGTTATATACGTTTAAAAGCAACTCGCTATCGGTTCTTGCAAATCATCTGGCCGTTGAACTTACTCAGCGAGTGCCTGGGGATCCGTTTGAACCGATAGAAATTATCGTTCCAAATCTGGATACATCACGCTGGCTAAAACTGTTTCTATCTGAACAGAACGGAATTTTAGCCAACTGCGGGTTTATTTTGCCGGCGGAGTGGCAGTTTCACCAAATAAGGAAAAAGTATAATCAGCTCCCATCCATTCTTCCATCAGATCCTGCCCCCCTGACCTGGGCGCTATTTGATCTGCTGATGGATGATGAGCAGCGCTCCCGTTTTTCGAGACCGGACCGTTACATAAACGTGCAGCCGACGGAGATGAAAGAACAGGCGGCTATGCAGCTTGCGGGAAAAATTGCGTCAGTTTTTGACCAGTATATTGTCTACCGGCCCGAGCTTATTACCGGCTGGCAGCAGGGTGAAATCTCTGATGATCCTGACGAACAGTGGCAGGCAAAACTGTGGAATGTTCTTGAAAAAGCCCGAAAAAAGCGCGAAAAAGGGACCGGTTATCCAAATAAAGCAGAGCTGATTCTTGAAATATCAGATGAGCTACGAATTGGAAGTATCAAACATCAGCGGCCGGTCTACCTGTTCAACACCGGACTAATTCCGGCACCCGTCATTCAGATGGTGAAACATCTTTCGGATCACACCGATGTTCTGGTATATAGATTGTGTGTTCAGCAAAAGAGAAGCGTTGGCGGAGATAGAAACCCACTGATGCTTGCCTATGGAGAGGAATCTGCGGGCGCTGATGTACTCTACAGTTTTGCCGGTGGAGAAGAGGCGGAACTATTTTCAGGGCAGAATAAAGATCCCAAGAGTTTACTCCAACAGGTTCAGAAATCTCTGTTGAAGGATGAGCCGATCGGTCAGTGGGATGACGATGGTATAACAGGAATTGAGATCCACTCCTGTCACACTCCGCTGAGGGAGATTGAAGTTCTGCACCAGTCACTTCTTCGCCGTTTTGAGAAAGACCCCAATTTGTATCCGGATGATGTTTTGGTTGTAACACCCGATCTTGATAGGTACAAGCCGTTTATCCACGCTGTATTTGGGACGAATCAGGAGGGTACACCCCAGATTCCCTACCATGCCGGTTTTGATAGCGGTTTCGATTCCGGCATCAAACGTGTGTTGCTGCATCTGCTCGAAATTATTGATTCCCGTTTCACTTCTTCAGACGTGCTCGACCTGTTTATGGAGGATACGGTACGTGAGCGATTTGCAGTTTCGGAATCGGGCGCTGATCGAATCAGGCACTGGATGGAGGAGAACAACGTAATATGGGGGCTAGACAGAGAACACCGGGGCGAATCGGGACAGCCGGAAACTGATTTGCAGACATGGCAATCGGCTATGCGAAGAGGGTGGAAGGGAATGCTGATGGGATCATCAGATGATCCGTTCCAGAGTGAACTTTTGCACTATGATGAAATTCAGGGTCGGGATCGCGAAGAGGACTGGTCTTCGTTTGCAGCCTTTTTAAATAGACTGAAGGAGCTCGGTTCAGAAGCAAAAAGAGAGCACACGGTACGGGAATGGTGTGATTTTGTGGAGAAGATGTTAAACTCTGTCTGCTCGGCAGAATCACTTAAAGATCGCGAGGCAGACCTGATTCAAAGGGCGATTGAGAAAAACCGTGAGGCCGCTGACATTGCCGGATCAGGAAGGAAAATCTCCTATTCACTTTTTCGTACGCAAATCCGCAACCTGCTTCAGCTCGACTCTGCATCTACCGCGATTTTTACCCGTGGCGTGGCTTTTAGCTCGATGGTGCCGGTCAGGTCGGTTCCCGCAAAAATTATTGCGCTGGTTGGGCTGAATGAATCGGACTTTCCACGCAAACCGAAGTCGGCCGATTTTGACCTGATGGCAAAATATCCTGAGCCTACTGACCGGAATCGCAAAAATGAAGACCGGAACCTGTTTCTCGAGTCGATCATAGCGGCGGATAGTTTGCATTACTGCAGCTATATTGGAAGGAGCCGGGTAGATAATGAGCCGATCCCGCCATCTCCCATCGTCAGCGAATGGATAAACAGGGTAGCCGATGCGCTGGGGAAAAAGCCAAAAGAGATTGTGCTGCAGGAGCCGCTCCATGGGTTTTCAGCTGAAAATTTCAGGTTGAACCGTTCCTATGCCAGGACAGAATATTTGACGGCAAATCTGATTCATAATAACAGGGGAGAAGGAACCGGGCTGACTGTTGGGAACCCATTGCCGGACCCGGAGAGTATGAATCGAATCAGCGTGGAAGAGCTGGTGCGATTTTACTCAAATCCATTGAGATTTTTCTTTAAGTCGAGATTCAACCCGCAGGTGAACAGCCCGGATGAGATGCAAAAAGAATTTACACTGAACGGCCTTGAAAGGCACAGGCTGTTTGAGTCGATATTTGGCTGGCGGCTGGCTAAGAAATCAGAAAACCAAATTTTGAACCTTCTCTACAAAACTGGTTCAGTGCCGGCGGGGTGGCAGGGAGAGATGCTACTAAGCGATATTGTTCTGAATGTTGATTATGCAATTGACCTTGCGCGAGAACATGGATTTGAACCGGAAATAACTGAGGTAGATCTAACGATTATTTTGGACGATTTTGAGATTGGGGGCTCCATGTTGAGCTATTCCGCCGATCGCTTCCTGGATATCACCGCGTCGGGCTTTAGCGGAAGCAAAGTGTTTCGAAGCTGGCTGCAGCATCTTTGTGCTTCGGCAACCGGTGAGTTTCCTGAAAAAGAGTCCAGCTTTCTGTGCGATTTGAAAAAAAAGAAACCACTTTGGGTGACGTTTGAACCGTTTGAAGAAGCAGAACAGGAGCTCGAAAAACTGCTCCATATCTACAAGAAGGGGAATCTAAAACCTCCGATGTTGTTTCCATCTACGGGCTATTCGTTTCAGAAAGAGATCTACCGGGGAAAAGAAGATCCGGAGGGCAAAGCGGCTGCTGCGTTTGAGGGGACTGATTACGCCCCGTTCTCAGAGAACAGGGATCTTTATTTGTCTCTGATTGAAGGGCCAGAGCCGGAATTTGACCGCAAATTTATCGATCCGGACTTTCAGTTGCTGATCGAAACGATGCTGAACCACATGAACCCGGTAAAATGAGCAGAAAACTAGAGGATATTTTTAAGTTGAATGCAGCTCCGCGGGTACTTGTGGAGGCAAACGCAGGAACGGGTAAAACTTATACCATTGTCGGTATTTTTGTACGATTGCTACTGGAGCGCGAACTGGAGGTAGACCAGATACTAACGGTTACATTTACCAAAAAAGCAACGGCAGAGCTACGCGAACGTATTCTGGAGAGGCTGAGAGAGTGCTTAGAAATGCTTGAGGGGGGCAGTGTTCCGGAAGACGACGATCCCTACCTCCTGGAAATTAGGAGACGTTTCAGCGCCTCAGCGGGCGCTGCGGGCAGACTGCGAGAGGCGATTCACAATTTTGATGACGGACAGGTATTTACCATTCACGGTTTTTGCCAGAAAATTCTGCAAGAAGAGGCGCTGATAGCGGGCACTCCTTTTGAGATGAATGTGAGCCCCACAGACCAGCTTTTACTTACGGCTGCCGACGATTTTTGGCGTGTATTTATGCACGAAAACAGCAATAGTGAATCGGGGCGCTACCTGATCTCCAAAATGACCTCTATGGTATCTTCCCCGGAAGAGCTGATTGGCGGAGATGGCATCAAACCGCTACTGGACAAGCGTTATGCAAAAGCTGAAGGTGAGGTGATGGAAGATCCGAAAGCGTTTCTGAAAGAGCTGATTGATTTGAAAGCTGAGCTAAAGAAGCGGTGGAACGCGGAGAGAGATGAAATCCTGAGCATTCTTCGGAATTGTGACGTCAGCAGGTATCAAACCTACATCGACAAAAGAATAGCATCACTCGAACTCTTTTTCGCCGATAAAATATTTTCTATTGATGTACCGGACAAGCTCGGGATGTGGACGAGCAGCTATCTCTACGATGAATCGAACCTGAAAAAGAAAGGGGATCCTGTTCCTCCGCACAATTTTTTTGATCTCACTGATCAGTTTGAAAACCGGGTTGGCGAGATAAAAAAGGTTGAGACTACGCTTCTGAAAAATGCGTATGAGAATATTTCAAAACGGAGGAAAAAGCTGGCGGCCGAATCGGAGACCAACAGCTATAATGACTTGCTGGTGAATATCAGGGATTCGTTGCTCCACGCCAGTTATGGCCATGAGCTGGCAGATAAACTGAAGCAGCGCTATCCCGTTGCGCTGGTAGATGAGTTCCAGGATACGGACCCGATTCAGTATGAGATTTTTAACGCAATCTACCCTAAAGAGAGCACCACGAGCAGCCTGATGATGATAGGCGACCCCAAACAGGCGATCTACGCGTTTCGGGGTGCTGACCTGCACACCTATTTTCGGGCAAAAAATGATGGGGTGGATAGCGAGTATACACTGATGAAAAACTACCGAAGCACGGAAGATTATATTAAATCGGTTAACGATCTATTCGAGGGGGAGAGAGATCCGTTTATCGAAGAAGAGATTGAGTATGTGCCTTCTGAAGCAGGGCGGGAAGATCACAACGATGCGCTTATACTGGATGGTGAAAAAGAGTCTGCTCTAACCTTTGTTACCCGGCACGGTGTGGAAGGGAGCAAAAGTCGTGCAACAGATTTTGCGTTTAATCAGACGGTGCGAAAGATAGGGGAGATTCTCAGCCTGGCTGAAAAAGGGAAGGCATATATCGGGAATGAACCGGTACGTGCCGGAGATATCGCGATTTTGATATCCCGTCATAAAGATGCCAAAAGCCTGAAAAGGCGATTGAAAAAAATAGGTATCGATGCGGTTACGAAAACAGATCAGACGATTTATGAAACGCTCGAAGCCACCCGCCTTGAGATGCTGATGAGTGCAGTGTTGACTCCCGTTAACTCCAAAGCAATCAACGCCTTTTTGCTTTCCGGATTTTTGGGCCTTAAACTGAATGACCTTCATGAACTAACGGAAGACGACGAGCAGTACCAGGAGCTGTCGGATGATCTGCAGGAGCTTCAGGTGATATGGAACCGGCGGGGATTCTATGCGATGTTTTACGAGCTGATTCATCGCCGGAACAGGCTTGAAAATCTTGCTCAGCTGGACGGTGCCGAACGAGTAATTACAAACTTATATCACCTTGCCGAACTCTGCGCTGTAGAGGAACGGGAGAGCGAAATTGGGCCGAGGCTGCTCCATCGATGGTTACTGCGACAGATGGATGAAGCGGCGCGTGATGAGGACAAAGAACTGCAGCTTGAAAGCGATCAGCATCTGGTTAAAATAATGACGATTCATTCAAGTAAAGGACTTCAGTTTCCACTTGTATTTTGTCCGACTCTTTGGCTCGGAAGGAAACCGGATTTCTATAAAAAGAAGGTGACCCGTCCGGCCGAATATCACAAAGAAAATGAGAGTACTCTCTACATAAATATTGAGCGGGAGAAAACGGAGCAGAGGCTGGAGGCGGAGTTTCAATCAACGCTTGAATCGACGGCAGAAGAGGTTCGGAAAACGTATGTTGCACTCACCCGGGCGCAGATTGCAACCTACGTTTTTTGGAAGACTCATACAGATACAATTTTTTCAGGTCTAGGGTCTTCAATAATTGGAAGAGAGCTAGTTAGAAAATCTGTTACGAAAAATTATAGTATCAAAGAGGGAGGAGACATAGACGATTCAACATTTATAAATCGATTTAAAGAGTTGTCGTCTGAGAGCGGTGGCCGAATTGGGCTTGAGCTGGTGAAAGGCCCGTTGTTTTCAGCTCAACAAGTATCATATGTAGAGCAGGGAAAGCCGCAAAGTGAGCGGATGGATTACAGTGGAAGAATGGAGCTGAATATTCAGAAAAAAATGGAGAGTTTTTCATCGCTTGCAGGGCACACCCAGGAAGCGGGCGAGCCGGATTACGACCAGTTGATCGAGCGCTACACGGAAGCATTACAGCCGCAGGATCCGCTGTTGAAAACCGGAGGTTTGAACCTGTTTGAATTTCCGAAAGGAGCCACTGCTGGTACGGCCATTCATAAACTATTTGAGCACGAAGAGTTCGATTTTTCAACGATTGAAAAACGCGGCTTTATTTCACAGATTGAAGAGGTGCTGGATGAGTACCGGTTCGATAAAAAATGGGCACCGGTTCTGCAAAAAATGTTGAGGGGTGTTGCCGGTTCGCAAATACCTGGGCTCAGGCTGAACGCACTGAAAATTAAAGATCAAATTCGGGAGATGGAGTTTCAATTTGCGGCCAAGGATACAGATTCTAATCAGCTTCTGAACGTCATCCGAAACGTGCCTTCGGAAACTGAAGAAGGCCCGGTTTCGAATATGTTTCTTACCGGTTTTATTGATTTAATTGCCCGGCAAAATGGCAAATATTACATTTTGGATTATAAGTCCAATTTCCTGGGAGACAGCTTTGACGATTATAGCCAATCGGACCTGGAGAGAGAGATTTTGGCCAACAGCTACGATCTGCAGTATCATATTTATACTGTAGCCCTGGTGAAGTACCTGCGAACCAGGATTCCGGATTTCGACTACGACCTTCACTTTGGAGGAGCGGCATACCTGTTCGTCAGGGGAATGAAATCAGGAACAGATCAGGGTATTTGGTTTCAAAAGCCAGATAAAGAAGTGATAAATAATCTTGAAACCCTACTCAATAAAAACAATAGTTAAGGTTGAATCATCAGAATGAACTCGCTTATGAATACTTCCACACTGTTTGATAATATTGAAGAAGGAGATCATGAAAATAAAGATCTTGGTATAACCAATCGTTTTGATCGACATGAGCGGGAGATTGTACGTTTTTTGGAAACTGAATATGGAGATCTGACAGAAGATGAAAAACTGGCCGCGATGCTGACCTCCTTGTTTATCCGGGACGGTCATGTCTGCATGCCAGCTGACCGAACAGTATCAGAACTGGCAGAAATATTAGATCCTGAAGATGCAAAACTTAGGAATTTAAAAACGGGCAAACTTCATCTCAAAAATAGCAAAATAGTGGGTGGGTCAGACTCAGAATTACCTATGATTTTGACCGGAAACAGGCTCTATTTTCATCGCTATTTCAGGCAGGAGCAGAACCTAAAGTGTTGGATCGGCCAAAAAAGCAGGATGGGATCAGGCGTTCAGCTTACATCCGTCCATAAAGAGTACCTCAACAGTCTGTTCGGAGAAGACGGCGCTGAAATCAATTGGCAGAAGGTGGCTGCGGCGTTGTCGCTTATTAAGCCGTTTTTGATTGTGTCGGGCGGTCCGGGAACCGGTAAAACCACAACGGTAGCCCGCCTGCTTGCCCTTCTGCAGAAGTCTTCAGATAAATCGTTGAAGATAGCTCTTGCGGCTCCTACTGGAAAAGCGGCGGGCCGGATGGGTGAAGCACTGTTTGGGGAGCTTCAAAAACTGGATCTTTCTGAAGATCAGCTCCGGCATTTTCCTGCTGAAGCACAGACGATTCACAGGTTGCTTCGAGAGGTTGAAGATCGCGGGCTGCTGCCGCCGGTTCGCCGAAAAACACTACGGTACGACATTGTTGTTATTGATGAAGCGTCAATGATCGACCTCTCGCTGATTCACCGACTAATCAGGCATTTGTCAGACAGTACAAAGCTGGTGCTGCTTGGCGATAAGGATCAGCTTGCATCAGTGGAAGCAGGTTCTGTATTTGCGGATCTCTGCACAAAAAAAGAGAACTATTTTCACACAGATACGATAGACTCTCTCCAAAAAGTCGGGCTTGAACTGCCACACTCCAATAGCAAGGTTTCCGCCAAAGATGATACGATTGTATATCTGACAAAAAGTTATCGGTTTGATGAAAAAAGCGGGATTGGCCGCCTGGCCGGCGAGGTGAAGAAGGGTATTTCTGATAAAAACATGCTGCTTAAGCTTTTCCGGAAGTTTGATGATATAGAACATGTTGAATTCAAGTATACGAAAGAAGACTTCAGCACAATGAACGCAGATATTCGTAAACGAATAAAACAAGCGGATGCGATCAAAAATCCTGCAGAACTTCTCGATTTCTGGAAGAAGTCCGTTTGGCTGACGGTGCTTCGCAGGGGGTTGTCGGGCTCCGAGAGACTGAACAGGCTAACTGAACAGGTGCTGGCTTCAACTCGGAGCGTTTTTATGCAGAATGGCTGGTACCACGGCAGGCCCGTAATGATTATAAGGAACGACTATGACCTTGGGATATTTAATGGAGATCACGGTGTCTGTATACTGGATGATGAGGGTGAATACAGAGTCCATATCCAGTCGGGATCGGGCATCAAAAAGATCAGGCCGGAGCGTTTGCTGCATTTCAGTCCCGCCTATTTTTTGACGGTACATAAAAGCCAGGGATCTGAATTTGGAGATGTGAAGCTTCTTTTACCTGCAAACGAGGCCCCCATTCTTACTAAGGAGCTTCTCTATACTGCTATTACGAGGGCCAAATCAACATTCACCCTTTTTGGTGACCCGGAAATTTTTATGACTGCATCCAAACTGGTAACGGAGAGGTTTTCAGGGTTAAGGGAATAGAAAGGGCATTATTCCCATGGTTACGTTTAAGCCGGGGAATATTTTGTCGTTGATAAAGCGATAGGCTTTTTGGGATGCGTTCTTCAATGGGTAAATCTAAAAAAAACTGTGTTCAGAATTGATAGGAGAATAATCACGATTCAGTTCTATTCTGTTTGATGCGTTGGTATATAATACTTTGATATCGCATAAAACATAGGTTTAACCCGCAAAAAGAGCGAATAAATTTATTTTGAAAAAATTATGGAACAAAGAGCAACTCTATTCGTTAGATCAAGTGTTATAACTCGATAAGAGTTGTACCCCGAAAGCCAACGTAGTTAGAGAGGCCCGGTTGAAAGCCGGGCCTCTTGATTTTTCGGCTAATCTGATCTCGCCCACCCCGCATATTCCCATAAAAGATCTTCAGAGCACCTTAATATCTTCGAGACCGCCATCTTTTATTTGAACCGTCCGAAACGGAAACCGCCGCACCACATCGTAGTCGTGCGTCACCATCAATACGGACATCCCCCGATTGTTAATTGTTTTGAGCAGCTCCATGATGGATGCGCTTACCTCAGGATCGAGGTTACCGGTGGGCTCGTCGGCAAGCAAAATTCGGGGTTCATTGGCCAGGGCACGGGCTATGACAACTCGTTGTTTCTCTCCCCCGGAAAGGTCAGCAGGCATCGCTTTTCGTTTGTGGCTTAACCCTACGAGGCCCAGCACCTCTAGTACCCGCTGTTTGATGTAACGATTTTTTTGGCCGGTTACGCGGAGGGCAAAGGCTACGTTTTCGTAAATGTCGCGGTCAGGCAGAAGCTGAAAATCCTGGAACACAATTCCGAGGCGCCGCCTTAAAAAGGGGACTTGCTTATCAGGAAGTGAAGAGACCTCAAAGTCAGCCACTCTAACTATACCTTTATCCGGAATAACATCTCTGTAGAGAAGTTTAAGGAATGAACTCTTCCCTGAACCGGTCCTGCCGATCAGGTAGCAAAACTCTCCCACATCAAGCGAGAAATTTATGCTGTCGAGAACAGTTATTCCGTTGTAGGCTACAGTAACGTTGTTGAGATCAATTACGCTGTTTTCAGTCATCTGAGCACCATTGTGATTCTCAGGCTTCTTTTATGGGCGGGTTTCAGCTCAAAACCGTCGTAAGCTTTCAGAAGCTGAAATGGAGATTCTCTGACAATGGGATGAATTTCGTTCATTGTATAAATTTTCTGATGGTGTTCTTCACGGAATTGTTTGACCGTACCGGCAGAAAGCAGATCTTTTTGAGTGATATCGAAAATGTTTGTGTGAATTCGATTTTCGTCATCGTACCTGCTGGTCCTGTAATAGCTGAAGATCTCATTAATCGTATCCTGTTCGTTGTTAAGATACCGTATCGCTTTGCGAGAATTACGGGGAGTTGTGAAGTCGTAAACAAATATTCCGTTTGGTTTCAGGACGTTGTATGCTTGTTCGTGTAGCGTATTAATATCTTGCTTGCTGTGCAGATAGTTCAGGCTGTCGAACACCATATAAACGGCGTCAAACTTTTTATCCAGGTTAATATTTAAAAAATCGAGTGTTTGGAACTCCACGTTCGATTCTGCTTTGGCGCCTTTCTCCCTGGCTTTTTCTATCATTTCGGGAGACAGATCAGTGGCTGTTACATTGTAGTAGCCGAGCTCCTCCATCGAAAGTGCCATGGTACCGGTGCCGCATGCCAGCTCCAGGATGTCGCGCGCTTCGTGGTGGTGCCTCATAATAATCTCGTCAATATAATCGGACCACGCCTCATAATCTACATCGTGCATAACCGCATCGTAAATTTCGGCAAGTACAGAGTATTCTCTGCTGAGTTCTGTATGTTCTTTTAAATCTTTCAACTACTGTTTTTGAAAATCTGTTTTGTTTCTGTTATTCGCCATATCAACAGCAAGGCGGTATGCTGAATCGAACGACCCGTGATCTGCACTGTTCTTACCGGCAATATCAAAAGCCGTTCCATGATCCGGAGAAGTTCTTATGATAGGAAGTCCCGCTGTGAAATTTACCCCTTTCCCAAAGGTTAATGCTTTGAACGGTATCAGCCCCTGGTCATGATACGTTGCAAAAACGGCATCGAAACTTGTATGTAACTGTTTGCCAAAAAAACCATCGGCCGCATAAGGCCCGCTCAGGTTCAGCCCGTTCCGGTTGAGATCTGCAATCACAGGCTGAATAATCTCAATTTCTTCCCGGCCAATAATGCCGCCGTCTCCGCCGTGTGGATTTAGCCCCAGTACGGCAATATTTGGGTTCTTAATTCCGAAATCTTTGAGCAGGGAATTATGCAGAATACGGAGATTTACTGTAAGCTTTTCCGGTGTTAGTGCGGAGGCTACATCTCTGAGAGGGATGTGTATGGTGGCAAGGGCAACCCGAAAGCCGCCGCTAACAAGCATCATTAAGACGTGATCGGTTGCGGTTTTTTCTGCAAGATACTCTGTATGCCCTGGAACGCTGTACCCCGCAAGGGATATCGCCTCTTTGGATATGGGTGCAGTGACCAGTGCATCTGCTTCTCCGTTATTACACGCCTCTATTCCAGCTGCCACAGACTCCATAGCTGCCCGGCCGCAAACAGCATTAAGCTTTCCGGGTTCCAGTTGGTCTTTAGAAAACGGTGTGCAGTTTAAAATGTTAATTTTTCCCGGTTCTGCATCACGGGCCCGGCTCACAATATTAAAATCCGGATCAACTGGAATGGTTTTGGCGTAGAATCGAAAAACCGATTCATTGCCGAAAATGAGAGGAGTGGAGTTATGCGTGCCGTTTTCTAAGAGCGATTTTAGAATAATTTCCGGGCCTATACCGTCGGGATCGCCCATACTGATTGCGATAGTTGAATTCATCTGCTTAAAATAGGTAACTCACATTTGTCAACAAACTCATTGTCGTTCTGAAATGAGGCGGAAATCTCCAAACCCGGTTGTAGCTTCAAATATGAGCGTTCTGCCAGGATATTCCCAAATTTCTCTTGTTGGCTGGTTGGTAGGAAGGCGGCGCTCTATGTTATCCGGCTCGCCGTATAAAATGTAGGCTTTCCCCCGGTCTGAATCGTATCCCGGTGTTTGAAGCGATGAGAAATTTCTGAAGGCGTAATCAATTCGGTTGTAATACTCGGTCATAAGCTCATTAAATTCCGTGTCCGGAGTAGGATCCCGTTCATCCCAGAACTCTCTGAACTTTCGTTCTTTCTCGGCAGAGGATCCCCTTTGCAGTTGTCTGAGTTTATCATCATCTACAATAAACCGAAGCATATTTATGGCTACATCAATGTTCAGAAGGCTTACGGGCATATCGAGCCAGCGTGAGTTTACAATCCGCTGACCTATTACTTTATCGTTGCCGTCTTTAATTTGTAGCTGGTAACGAGCGTTTGGAAATCCGGAGTTGGGAACGGTTATGGCACTGAGCCGAATTCCGTTCTCACTCTCATTCATTGAAATCCCTACACCAGAACCGGATTTGTTGATTTCAAAGTCTGATGCTCTGAAAATCTGGTCGGCATCGATTGTGCTCTCAAAAGTTTGTGATGATTCGGTTTCACTGGATGTACCGCTGCGCATTCTTTGCACCGTTAGCTTATACTGCTCATCGTCTGGGGTGTCCGGTAAAATTACAAGCAGTTCAAAGTCAGAACCATAAAGCACATTTTCACCATAATTTAGAAACCGGCCGGAAATTTCTTCTTCGTTATGCTGAAATTCGCTTAGCAGTATCATGCCTGCGTTCGCAAGCGTATCGTATTTGGGAACATTGACGTTGCGGCGTGTAGAGGCTTGTTCACGGGTTGACTGGGCTCTTCTCAGCTGAAGCTCATAATTGTAGGATCCCGGCTCAAGTTCAGTGGTAACAAATCCCTGAACGTGCTGCAGCCGGGACCGGGTCTCTTCAAATGTTTGAACGTAAATTGAGTCCTGGAAACTGTCTCTGAAAACAGAACGCCCCTGGGGTGTGCTTCGGCGAGATGCACGGTGAGTACCCTCATAAATTTCGAGTCCCATCTGCACCGGTGCGAAATATTCTGAACCTTCGGGAGCATGCCCATCTGAAGATCGCACCCTTAGGAAAGGGATGAGATCATAATCGAACCTGAACATAACGCTTACAGTTGCGGGGCCGTCCTGATTTGGCAGCACCACATGGGTGATGTATGAGCTTGGTTGATCTGATCGCTGAAGAAGCGATTCGTATGTGGTACCTGTACCTCTCTGCTGAGCATCAGCCATAAGGGGAGAGAACAAGAAGAGAGCAAGGAAAGCCGGGATAAGATATTTCATTTTTATGACAGGTTGTTAATCACTAGTTTTTTGATCTTTCGAAAAGCTTCTATTTACGTATCTTCAAACGTCATCAAAACAGATGGTATTATCTAAAGAATTATAAATTAAGTATAAATCAGCAGAAATGAGTGAAACCTGGCAAAGCAGTTTGATTCAGACACTTCGCGAAACTGAAACAGAGATAAAGCAGGGCGGTGGTGTAAAACGGATTGAAAAAGAACACAAAAAAGGGAAGATGACGGCGCGTGAGCGAATCGATTTTTTGATCGATGCAGACGCTGCATTCGATGAAATTGGCCTGTGGGCTGCCTATGAGATGTATGAAGAGGAGGGCGGATGTCCTTCGGCCGGGGTGGTTACCGGTATCGGAACAGTTCAGGGCCGGCGCTGCATGATTATTGCAAATGATGCCACGGTAAAAGCCGGTGCCTGGTTCCCCATGACGGCAAAAAAGAATTTGCGCGCTCAGGAGATTGCTATAGAAAACCACCTCCCGCTTATTTATCTGGTTGATTCAGCCGGCGTTTACCTGCCGATGCAGGATGAAATATTTCCCGATAAAGAACATTTCGGAAGGATTTTCAGAAATAATGCTGTCATCAGCGCTAAGGGAATTCCTCAGATTGCCGCTATCATGGGAAGCTGTGTTGCTGGCGGAGCATATCTTCCAATTATGAGTGATGAGGCTTTAATTGTAGATGGTACTGGAAGCGTTTTTCTGGCCGGCAGTTACCTGGTGAAAGCCGCAATTGGGGAGGAGATAGATAATGAAACGCTGGGCGGCGCTTCCACTCATACCGAAATCAGCGGCGTTACAGACTATAAGATGAAGGATGATACAGAATGTCTGCAGACGATTCGGCGGCTGGTAAAAAATCTCGGTCCGAGAGATAAGGCGGGTTTTACACGCCATGAACCTATTGAACCGGAGATCGATTCAGGAAAAATGGTCGAAGAGTTTCCGAAAGACCGAAACCGTCCTTACGATGTAATGAATGTGATAAAAGGCCTGGTGGACAGCGAAACGTTTGTTGAGTATAAAAAAGGGTATGGACAAACACTTGTTACAGGATATGCCCGTATTGATGGCTGGAGCGTGGGTGTTGTGGCCAACCAGCGCAAAGTAGTGAAGAGTAAGCAGGGCGAAATGCAGATTGGCGGCGTTATTTACTCCGACAGCGCCGATAAAGCAGCCCGATTTATTATGAACTGCAATCAAAAAAAAATCCCGATCATTTTTCTGCAGGACGTCACCGGCTTTATGATTGGCAAACGTAGTGAACATGGCGGCATCATTAAAGATGGAGCAAAAATGGTGAACGCTGTTGCAAACTCAACGGTCCCAAAAATCACCATTATAATGGGAAATAGCTATGGAGCCGGCAACTATGCAATGTGTGGCAAAGCGTATGATCCAAGGTTTATCTACGCGTGGCCAACCGCACAGATCGCGGTTATGGGTGGAACCCAGGCGGCAAAAGTTCTTACGCAGATTAAAGTTTCATCCCTTGAAAAGAAGGGGAAAAAAATTACCGATGAGGAGCGCAACGAGATCCTGGCAAGTATTAAAGACCGCTACGATCGCCAGACCGACGTTCGCTATGCGGCAGCACGGATTTGGGTAGACGGCATTATCGACCCGTCTGAAACCAGGATGAAGATTTCGCGGGCGATTACAGATGCAAATCACAATCCATCAATCGAAGATTTTAAGACAGGTGTGATGCAAGTGTAATTATTTTATAGGCAGCCAAAAAAAAATGAATATTAAATTTTAAAAAACAGATTAAAGTGAAAGAAAAAATAAGAATAGCATCAGGACAAGGCTTTTGGGGAGATTTACCGGAAGCTCCAATTAACCAGGTAAAGAAAGGCCAGATCGACTATCTGGTGATGGATTACCTCGCTGAGGTTACCATGTCGATTATGCAGAAGCAGCGAATGCGAAATGAGAAATTTGGGTACGCCCGCGATTTTGTAGACGTGATCGGTGCAACATTTAAAGAAATTAAAGAAGAAGGGGTGAAGGTGATTTCAAACGCAGGTGGTGTGAATCCGCGGGCGTGCAAAGACGCCATTCTTGAGCTCGCAAAAGAGATGGGCTATAAAGGAATTAAAATTGCCGTGGTGGATGGAGATGACATCCTGCCGGAGCTTGACCAGCTGATTGCGGATGGTCATTCACTCAATAATATGGAGACAGGCGAGCCGATTTCAACAGTTAAAAATGAGCTGCTGAGTGCAAATATCTATTTTGGAGCAGCTCCAATAGTAGAGGCCCTTGAAAGCGGAGCGGATATTATCATTACCGGGCGTGTAACTGACACAGGACTCACACTTGCCCCGATGATCTATGAGTTTGGGTGGGATAGGGATGATTACGATAAAATGTCGGCCGGAACGATCGCCGGACATATTATTGAGTGTGGCGGTCAGGTATCGGGTGGAAATTTTACCGATTGGGAGACAGTTGATGATCTTGTAAATATTGGATTCCCGATTATTGAAGCGATGCCCGACGGTTCGTTTTTCGTCACTAAACATGAAGGAACCGGCGGATTAGTCTCTGAAATGACTGTAAAAGAGCAGCTTATGTATGAAATCGGTAACCCGGCAGAATACATAACACCCGACTGCATTGCTGATTTTACAACGGTGCACCTTGAGCAGCAGGGAGAAAACCGGGTGAGGGTTTTTGGAATAAAGGGCAAGGGAGCCACTCCAACCTTCAAAGTATCGGCAAGCCATATCGACGGATTTAAACTGTCCTCAACTCTTGTCTACTGCTGGCCTGATGCTGCAAAAAAAGCGCAAAAAGCGGCAGAAATCCTGTTTAAAAGGGCAGAGAATTTAGGCATAGAATTTATAGATACGAATATTGAACTGGTTGGCATAAACGCCTGTAATGAAAATCCCGCAGAACTAAACACGGATTTAGAGGATCTGAATGAAGTACAGCTTCGAATAGCGGTTCACGGACGTTCAAAAGATCAGCTGAATCGGTTTGGTAAAGAGGTCGCGCCGCTGATCTTAACGGGTCCGAGCGGTGTTACAGGTTTTGCAGGTGGCCGTCCAAAAGCAAGCGAAGTGGTTGCCTACTGGCCTGCGCTGCTGGATAAGAAAGCGGCAACACCCGTTGTTACGGTCTATGAAAGCTAAACGAGCATTGAACCCCGGCACCGAATCCAGTTTGGAGATATACTGTAAACCTGAGTTCGATTGTTAAATCATGAACCTAAGAGTTTCCATTCCCGCAAGGGATGGCCAAGGTAAAAAAGGGGATTGAGGGGGATGTTCTTCAGATTTTTATGAAATTCGATGGACACCCGGTCTTACACTGAAATAGGTTGACACAATTTAAGGAGTCAACCGATGAAAAATAAAACCAAGAAATATCAAACTACTTATAGCGACAGTTTTAGGTTGGGTGTTGTTATGCGCGTAGTCAATGGGCAAATAAGCAAAGAGCAAGCCCGAGTAACCTACAATATTGGCGGAAACCGTTCGATTCTGGAATGGATGAGAAACTTTGGATATTGCAGTAATTTACCAATTTAACCCGCCATGAAAGAACCAACAAAACCTTCTGAAGATTTAGAATTTTAAAAAAAGAGAATCCAAAATCTGGAGCAACAGATTTTAACTAAAAAGGTTAAGCAGTGAAAGCTTCATTTCATTACCTTTCGGGAAATTAATTCAAGAATTACAGCACAACTACTAATATATGATTATTGGAATAATTGGCGCGGGTATTGCCGGACTGACCGCCGGACGCCATCTTGCACAAGCTGGCCACGAAGTAACCATTATTGAAAAAAGCCGTGGCTTTGGTGGCCGTATGGCAACAAGATATGTAGGAAAAAACAGGGAGACTAAACTGGATCACGGTCTCTCATATTTCACGCCGGAGTCGAGCGCATTTAAAAAGTTTACAGTCGAACTCATGGAGAAGGGGCTTGTAAAGCGCTGGGGTGATGAGATCGGTCTTTTTGACGGCAGTAATTTTTACCCAAAAAATCCGTATCCATCAAATGATGCCTCGTTTGCAGCTACGGACGGCATGAATACGATCGGTAAATACCTCAGTCGCTGGGTAGATGTAAAAACTGAAACGAAAGCCGGAGGCCTGACCTATATCGGATCTCATCGCAGTAAAAAACGCTCATGGATGATTAATTTGACCGGCGCTAGTACATTTGAGGCAGACGCCATTATTATTGCAACTCCCGCTCCCCAGGCGTATGGCATACTGCAGACAACAACCAATGAAACGAACATGCTGAAGCTTATCAGGGAGATTGATGAAGTTCACTATGCACCCTGTTACACGCTTATGGCCGGATACGGCAACCGTGAACTACCGGAATGGGAAGGTGTGATTTGTAAAAATAGCGCTCTGGAATTTATATCAAATGAAGCGACTAAAAAGAGTCACGATCAGGAGTGCTCATTTGTTGTAAAAGCCTCTCCCGCATTTACCAGATCTCTGCGCGACAAAGAGAGCGATATTATCACAAGAGAAATTCTTGATAAACTTTCATCCATTATTGGAGGCTGGGCTATGGCGCCACAGTGGAGCCAGCTCCATTTCTGGCGATACAGCAAGGCCGTCAAGGTTTTGGATAGACCCTACCTGGAACTTGAGATGGACGACGCTCCGCTTGCCTTAGTAGGAGATTACTTTAAAGGCAACGGTGTTGATGAAGCCTACTGTTCAGGATTACAGCTGGCTGAAGATTGGTCTGAAAAATATGGTGCCTGAATATCAGGAATGAATAACCTTACCATTCAGTTCTAAATGTCATCGTAATAGACAAATACCTGTGGAAGCATTACACAAATTGAACGCCTACATAAAAAAGTACAAGGGGAAGTTCATCCTCGGTGCACTTTTTCTAACGGGCGCTAATTTTTTCCTTATCTGGATACCTGTTCTGATTCGCCAGACCATGGATGAGGTAGAGATGCTTGGCAAAGAGTATGAGGACGCATATTCATCTATTTTTGATATTCTTTTCTCAAGTGAGGCAGGAGAGATCCTTGCCTACAACTCACTGCTTTTGATAGGTACCGTAATGCTGTACGGAATTTTGCTTTTTGCCACCCGGCAGACGCTCATTGTAGGGTCGCGCCATGTAGAATTTGATATTCGAAATAAGGTGATGGGCAAACTGCTTACACTGCCTCAGCGATATTTTGAATCGAATAAATCGGGAGAAGTTTACGTAAGAGCAACAGAAGATATCTCGAGGGTTCGGGAGTATTTTGGTCCTGTTGTGATGTATACAATCAATACCATTACCCGTGCCGGATTCATCATAACGATGATGATTATTGTTAACCCCGATCTTACGATGTGGGCGCTTCTGCCGCTTCCGTTTTTATCGGCTTTTGCATATTGGGTTAGCGGCTATATCAATAAATACCAAATAATTATTCAGGAAAGGTATTCAGATATTGCCGGAACGGCACAAGAGGCATTTAGCAGCATTCGCTTAATCAAAGCATTTAACAGGGAAGAGTACAAGCAGAAATTATTTGATCATGAAAGTGATCGGTACAGAAAGCAGAAGCTTAAACTCGATTTGGTTGAATCATTGTTTCATCCTGCCCTTAACCTGATGATTGGAGCCTCCGTTATAATTGTGATATGGCAGGGGGGGGTGATGGTGATTGACGGGTTAATCACTGTGGGAAATATTGCTGAGTTTATTATTTATGTAGCCTACCTGACCTGGCCGGTTGCCTCACTCGGCTATACGGTAAACACGTTTCAGAAGTCTCTGGCTTCCTGGGAGCGTGTGGATAAGGTGTTAACAGAACCTGTGCATATTGGTGACAGAGCTGACGAAAAAGGATTGGATCGGAGTGTTGAAGGAGATATTACGTTCGAAAACGTCTCTTTTTCTTACCCCGGTACAGATGAAATTGCGGTTCGGAATCTCACATTCAATATCAAAAAAGGCACAACTGTAGCATTTGTGGGGAGAACCGGATCAGGTAAAACAACGCTTATAAATCTCATTCCCCGGCTTTTTGATGCCACTGAAGGAGTGGTAAAAGTTGATGGGACAGACGTTAAAAAATGGTCAGCTTCAGCATTGAGGCGCGGTATTGGATACGTTCCTCAGGAGACATTTCTCTTTTCAACTACCGTAAAAGAGAATATCGCGTTCGGTGTTGATGATGCATCAATGAAACAAATTGAGGATGCCGCAGAAAAAGCAAATGTATTGCAAAATATTTTGGAATTTGAGAAAAAATTCGAGACAATGGTAGGTGAAAGAGGTATAACCCTCTCGGGTGGTCAAAAACAACGAACTGCAATAGCTCGGGCTCTCATAAAAAATCCATCTATCATCATTCTTGATGATTCTCTAAGTGCCGTAGATACCAAGACGGAAGATGCAATACTAAGTCATCTCCGCGAAGATCCATCAGAACGAACTACCATCATGATTTCACATCGAATATCTACGGTTAAAAACGCCGACATAATTTTTTATCTTGAGGACGGTTCTATTATAGAACAAGGTTCTCACGATCAGCTGCTAACGGAAAAAGGACGTTATGCACGAATGTATCAAAAACAACTACTGGAACAAGAATTAGCTCAAATATAAACCAAACAAAATATGGGCCATCCTGCTTGAACGGCAGGACCCCTGAACACTACGGGAGATAATAACATGATCATAGTACCTTTAGGAGTTGCATCAGCTACCCCAACGGCCACCCGCCATCTTTCATCTGTCGCTTTATGGCGCGAAGGTGAAGTTCACCTTTTCGATTGCGGTGAAAATGCTCAGATGCGGATGCTTCAGGCTGGACTGAAACGCTCAAAAATTGAAAACGTTTTTATATCACACTACGATGTAGACCACTACGCGGGCCTTCTCGGTTTGCTGGCAACACTACAGCTTCAACGGCGCGATAAGCCAATAACTCTTGTTGGCCCTGAAGGTCTACAGGAGTTTGTTGAGTTTAATTTTAAGTTCGCCAATATCGATCTGAACTATGAAATTAAATACGTTGAAGTATCCGAAGATATTGAATCTGAACGGGTTGTAGACGCTGATGAATATTATGTAGAGGCACGGCCGCTTAACCACACTTCTTTTTGCCTGGGATACCGATTTCAGGAAAAAGATAAGCCGGGTAAGGTAGATGCTGATAAAGCCGAAAAGCTCGGTATTACCGAGGATGAGCAGTACAAAGCCCTCAAAGCCGGAGAAGACATTACCCTTGAAGACGGTACGGAAATTAAATCGTACGACGTTGTGGGCCACCCTCGCCCGGGCGATAGTTTTGCATACATAACGGACACCAAATATTGCCCGAATGCTGTTAAGCTGGCGATGAATACCAATATACTTTATCACGAGGCAACATTTAGTTCGAGCCTGGCGGATAAAGCTGCAGAGACGGGCCACTCTACTTCCGAAGATGCCGCACGTGTGGCAAACGAGTCGCAAACGAAGCTTCTTGTGATTTCACACTTTTCAGCCCGCTATACAAATCCGTTTGTGCTGCTCCGTGAGGCAAGGGAGAAGTTTTTCCCTGCATGGCTGGCTACTGAACTCCGGCCTATCTTCACCGACCCCGCCAAGGAGAAAGGTATTGTTCAGGCTAAAGTCTATCTTAAAGAGATCGATCCTAGTAAGAGCAAGAGCAGCAGCAAATCGGGCGGTAAAGACCGTTCTGACAGCAAAAAGAAGTTCAGAAAACGTAAAAAAATCGATAAAAGCGGAAGCACATCGGGCCGAAAACGGCGTAGCAAAAGCTCCTTTTCCGACTCAAGTTCGCGTAAATCCAGTGGAATAAGCCGACGTTCTGACTCTGCTAATGATTCGAACGAACGCAAGCCAAAACCGATTACTCCACGTACACCGTTTGATGATTTCGATCGATTTTAAATTTAAACTTACTTGAGTTCTAAAAATTCCTCAAAAGCCGTCGATTCAGATCTGATTCGACGGCTTTATTACTTTTTTAAGCCCTACAAATGGTGGGGTATATTAGCTATCGTGCTCACCCTTTTGGCAGCATTTTTGGGTACGGTGCGGCCAAAGCTGACCCAGCTTGCAGTCGATGATTATATTGCGGTTGGCGATGTACCCGGTTTGATGTGGATTATACTGCTGCTGGTGCTAGCTCTTGCAGGAGAATTCCTGATTCTCGTGGCAAATACCTATATCACCCGCTGGTTTGGTCAGGGGGCGCTCTACAGTTTGCGCAACGCGGTATATGAGAAAATACAGTCGCTCCACGTACAGTTTTTTGATAGAAACCCGATCGGCCGGCTAATCACGCGCACCACAAGTGATATAGAAGCGCTGAGCTCTCTTCTATCAGATGGTATTGTGAACATGGTGGGGGATCTGTTCAGGATCTTCTTTATTCTCGGTTTCATGCTGATGATGAGCTGGGAGCTCACGATTGTATCTGTTCTTGTATTGCCGATCCTGTTTTACTCCACTTTTTGGTTTAAATCAAAAGTGCGGGTGGCGTTTTTAAACGTACGTGATCAAATTGCTCGTCTGAACTCGTTTGTACAGGAACATATCAATGGAATGATTGTTGTTCAGCTGTTCAACCGGGAAAAAAAGGAGAAAGATCGATTTAAAAAAATTAACAGCGATCACCGGCAGGCTCATCTCGACACGATCTTCTATTTTTCAATTTTCTGGCCTGTGGTTGAAGTTCTTGCCAGTCTGGCTATGGCACTTGTAGTGTGGTATGGAGGGGCAAGGGCGTTGATGGATCAGCTGACGTTTGGTGTGCTGCTGGCTTTTATTCAGTATGTAAGGCAGTTTTTCAACCCGATTCGCGGGCTTTCAGAAAAATACAATACGCTGCAGTCGGCCCTGGCATCATCGGAGCGAATTTTCGACGTTCTGGATACAGAGAAAGAGATTGTTGAAACATCGAGCCCGGTAGATCTACCTGAGCTCGACGGACGCATAGAATTTAAAAATGTGGAGTTCAGCTACAATCCGGATGATGAAAAGGTAATCGATGGTGTGTCGTTCACAGCCAAACCGGGAGAGCTTCTTGCAATAGTGGGAGCAACCGGTGCGGGTAAATCTACTATCATTAACCTTTTGATGCGATATTACGATATTCAAAAGGGTGCGATTTTGCTTGATGGAGTTGATATTCGGGATTTATCTCTCAGACAGCTGCGTTCTCATTTCGGGCTTGTTCTGCAGGATAATGCACTTTTTACAGGCACGGTTCTCGAAAACATCACCCTTGGAAACGATAACATTACGAAAGAGCAGGTTATAAAAGCCGCCAAAGAAGTAGAGGCACACCACTTTATTAAAAAACTACCCGGCGGATACAATTTTGAGTTGAAAGAACGCGGAGCGTCCATATCGATGGGCCAGAAACAGCTTATCTGTTTTGTGCGTGCTATGGTTTACGACCCGGATATACTCGTTCTGGATGAGGCTACTTCCAATGTGGACTCCGAAACCGAACATCTTGTTTCAAAAGCTTGCGAACGAATGATGAAAGGGCGAACTTCTATAGTGATAGCCCACAGGCTCTCAACGATTAAAGGAGCCGATAATATTTTAGTGATGCATAAAGGCAAGATTCGGGAATCGGGAAATCACAATGAGCTGGTTCAAAAAGACGGTGGAATTTACCGCAAGCTCTATGAATTACAATATAAGGATCAGGATGTAGTTGATGCATCGAACGAAGCCTGATAGAATGTGAACAAAAACTTAATTGGAGAATCATGGAAAAGTCAAAATCAGTGGAAGAAGAGCTGAAGCATGCATTAAAGGAAGAGAAAAAGAATATAGAAGATCGATATTCTCAAATCCTGTCGAACCTAGATCAGGAGAAAGTGAAGATCCAAAACGAAATCCGACGGGAGTTCAGGTCGGCACGCCGATATGTGCGCGCAAATCCGGAAGTAGGAGTTGGCGCAGCTTTTGCCGGTGGGATCCTTGCAGGATTATTATTGACCACTTTGTTCAAAAAATGATGTGGACCAAACATCGATATAAAAACAGAAAAGCTGCATTCTTAGGTATTACGCAGCCTCTGTTCACTTTGATTTATATTTAACATTTTAAACAAGCGGCAGCCTATGAGTATTCATACAGATAAACTGGAAAAACTATTTGAGCGGGTAGACCAGCTCAGGGGGTATCTTTGACTACGATAAACGGAAAGTCAGGGTTATAGAGCTTCAGGAGCAGACGCAAGATCCGGAATTTTGGAATGACCCGGAAAAGGCACAGGTGGTGATGCGCCAAATCGACCATCAAAAAGGATTGGTTGAGAGTTGGGATGAGCTGGATGAACTTCGCGAAAGTATCCGGGTTTATCAGCAGTTCCTGGATGAGGGTGAAGATGTACGAGAGGAGCTGGATAACGAAATAAATACGTTTATCAGCAAGCTTGAAGAACTGGAGCTGCAAAATATGCTTAGTGGCGAGGATGATCACCGCGACGCTATTGTTACATTTAATCCTGGTGCCGGCGGTACAGAAAGTCAGGATTGGGGACAGATGCTGTTCAGAATGGTGAATCGATGGGCAGAAAAGAGAGGTTTTTCAGTCTCTGTAATTGAGTATCAGGATGGTGATGTGGCCGGTATTAAAAGTGCCAGCATTGAGGTGAAAGGAACAAATGCATACGGGTTTTTAAAATCGGAAACCGGAACGCACCGGTTGGTCAGAATCTCTCCGTTTGACAGCAATGCACGCCGCCATACGTCTTTCTGCTCCATTTTTGTTTCACCAATTATTGATGATACCATTGAGGTGAATTTGAACGACAGCGACGTTGAACTTCAGCGATTTCACGCCAGTGGTGCGGGCGGACAGAATGTGAACAAGGTGGAGACAGGAGTCAGGCTTATCTGGACCGGTAAACTATCGGACGGCACAGAAGAGCGCGTTGTGGCAGAATGCCAGCAAGAACGTTCTCAGCTGCAGAATCGTGAGAAGGCGATGGTAATGCTTAAATCCCGCGTTTATGAGCTGGAGAAAAACATTAAAGAACGGGCTAAGCAAGTGCTCGAAGATTCCAAAAGCAGTAACGAGTGGGGCTCTCAAATACGCTCGTACGTGTTTCATCCCTACAACATGGTGAAAGACCACCGTACAGATCACGAAACAGGAGACGTGGATTCTGTGATGGATGGTGAACTGGATCCTTTTATGAAAGCGTACCTGATGAGCAGAGTAGCTGAACAGACGGTATGAAGACGGTTGGGTTAACAGGCGGCATAGGTTCGGGTAAAACCACGGTGGCCGGTATTTGGAAACATCTCGGGGCGCAGGTACTGTTTGCAGATGATTTAGCAAAAGATTTGATGCAGACCGATCCGGATTTGAAAGAACAACTCATTGCTGTTTTTGGACCAGATACCTTTGCACCTGATGGCAGTCTGAACAAAAAGTACCTCATAAGCGAAGCTTTTCAAAAGAACCGTGTGGAGGAGCTGAATGCTGTTGTGCATCCCGCCATTCGGAAAAAAACAGAAGAGTTGATCCGGAAAGCCGAACGAGAAGGGACTCAACTTTTTGTTTATGAAGCAGCGATACTGCTGAATGAGGGTCGGCCCGATTATGTGGATCATGTGGTTTTGGTTATTAGCGATCGCAAAAAGCGGGTTAAAAGAGTGTTGGAGAGAGATAATGTTAAAGAAGAAGACGTGGTTGACAGGATGTCGAAACAGCCCGATTTTGAACATCTTACCCACCTGGCGGACGATATCATCGAGAATAACGGCACTCTGCATGAACTCGAAAAGGCTGCCTCTGATCTTTATCAAAAACTGATTGGAAATCATTAATTAGTTGATCCTTACTGCTTTTCTTTTTTACCTTTGGAAGCGGTTCCATTACAAAGAAATAAAAGAGACATCACATGACAAATAAACCTACCAAACTGGTTACTCTCGACGAGTACATCATTCAGTCACAGAACCGGTTTCCGGGCGCTACAGGAGAACTTTCGCAGCTGCTCAGAGATATAGGGCTGGCTGCAAAAATTATTTCAAGAGAGGTCAATAAAGCAGGGATAACCAGCATGCTGGGAGTTGACGGCTCTAAAAATATTCATGGTGAATCGGTTAAAAAGCTGGATCTTTTTGCGGATCAGCAGCTGATTTCAGCCCTCGACCGTTCGCTTATCACCTGCATGGTGATATCAGAAGAAAATGACGGTATTGTGCGGTTAAACAGTCAGGGCGGTAAGTATATCGTCTATCTCGATCCGCTTGACGGTTCATCCAACATTGACGTAAATGTATCAATAGGAAGCATCTTTTCAATCTATATGAGGCAGGCGCGATTTGACCCGAACCTGGTTGAAGGAGATGCATTGCAGCCGGGAATTCGACAGGTAGCGGCCGGTTATGTTCTGTATGGCTCTTCAACAATTATGGTCTATACAACCGGGATGGGCGTATCTGCTTTTACACTCGATCCGAGTATAGGCGAGTTTATACTTTCTGATGATGATTTTGAAATGCCGGATCACGGCACTATTTACAGTATTAATGAGGGGAGTTATAATAGCTGGGGCCACGGGCTGAAGAAATATATCAAACACTGCCAAAAAGAAGATAAAGAGAGCGGCAGGCCGTACTCTGCACGCTACATAGGCTCGATGGTAGCCGACGTGCACAGAACGTTGGTGAAAGGGGGCATTTTTATCTACCCGTCCAGCAAGGTATATCCCAATGGAAAGCTTCGGCTAATGTATGAGTGCAACCCGCTCAGTTTTATTATTGAACAGGCGGGCGGGCTTGCAACCGATGGTGATCAGCGAATAATGGAGCTGCAGCCTAAAGCAATACATGAGCGAACACCCATTTACCTCGGCTCCCGGGAAAATGTGCAAGAGGTGATGCAGTTTATCACAGCTGATGCCGAAATGGCTGTTTGAAAAGTGTGAATGTCACGCAGCGGTGCGAAGGCGCAACGTAAGTTTTGATTATGCTTTAAAACTTCAGCACCCGAAGCGTCGTAGAGGCCCAATCTCTATTTTGGAAACAGCATGTGCCACATCACAGCGCGAAAGATCTGTATACTTTCTATCAGTCATTTAAAGCCTCAGAGTCACCGTTACGTATTTGCGCCGTCGCGAGATAATCCGAGTTTTACTCACCAATCTGAATGCTCCCGCCTTCATTGATATCGTGTCGCATGGTGTACCCTGAGTTGACTTCTACAACATATTTTGCGGGAAGCTCCGAAGGAATACTCTCCTGCGAAAACGGTGAAGTATTTCTGTGAATTCTCACAATTTCGAAATCTTCATTAACGAATATGATATCGAGTGATAGCGGGGTACTGGCCATCCAGAAGCTCCGCTGCTGATTTTCATCAAAAATAAAGAGCATACCCGCGTGTTCAGGCAGTGAGTTTACGTTCATCAGCCCCTCACTGCGGCTTGCATCGTCGTCGGCTACCGCAGCTTCTACGGTTGTGACTTCTTCCCCGCGGCTGTCCAAAAATGTGACCGTTGTTTCGTAGTTTAACTGTCGCTCATCCTGTGCCGTTTCAGTTTCAGGCCTGTCAGATCCGGAACAGCCTGCCATAAAAACGTAAGGGAGCAGCAGAAAAAAAGATAACAACAGGACGCGACAGTTTTTAGAGATGATTTGTTTATAAATTGATAGGGGCATGGTATTCACAGCATGAGGGTTTGAATTCATTGTATTGCTCTAAGATAAGCGAGATATTTGTTTACATAAAAAATTAAAGTGCAGAACTTCCCGATTAGAGTAAATCAAACGGCTGATTGAAGATATGAGGAGTTCCTGCAGAATATAAGATTACGCTGAAATTGCAAATTGTAAGAACACAGCGGCTGAGGCAAACGGATATGTGCAATCGGTTGGTTTTTAAAGGATATTAGCCTATTTTGAGTGACTTGAGTGAGCGCCGTAAGGTTCTCACTTTTTTTTGTACTTATAACCATTGTGTTTAATGATAAGTGACCCATTAAAACGTATTAAAGAACTGGCAGAAGAGCTTGTCAGCCAGACAGATATGTTCCTTGTTGACGTGGAATTAAAACAGCAGGAAATGAACGTTGTATGGGTTTATGTTGATTCAGAAACAGGTGGTGTGAACTTGGATGAATGCTCAAGAATAAGCCGAGAGCTATCATTTATAGTCGAATCAGAAGAACTTTTTGTTAAATCGTACCGCTTGAATGTCTCTTCACCCGGTCTTAGCAGGCCGCTGTCGGACAAAAGGCAGTTTGCCAAAAACAGAGGCCGGACTGCCAAAGTTAAATACAAGCAGGATGACAGTTACGAGAAAATTGAAGGCATCTTGAAAGATGTTTCCGAAGATTATGTTAAGATTCAGCACGATAAGGACAAAGAAACATCCATACGGTTCGAAGATCTTGTGGAGACGAAAATCGTACCAACCATATAGCCGGTAACCGAATACAATAAAAACCATCATTACCGATGCAAAACGACGTTTCAAAACTAATTATTCAATCCTTCGCGGAGATCGCAAAAGACAAAGGAATAGATAAAGATCTGCTCCTTTCTATTCTGGAAGATGTTTTCAGAACCATGATCCGCAAGAAATACGATTCTGATGAAGCATTTGAAGTGATCCTTAACGCAGATCGCGGCGAAATTCAAATTCTTCACATCCGGGAAGTTGTTCCTGCTGATGAGCTCACTGATGAAGTGACAGAAATTACGCTCGAAGAAGCACAAAAGCAGGATCCTGATCTGGAACTCTATGATGAGTATGCGCAGGAAATTTCCATTACAGATTTTGGCCGTCGTGCAGTTACTATGGCGCGTCAGCAGCTGGCCCAGCGTATTCGGGAAATTGAAAAGGATAATATATTTGAGGATTACTCCGACCGGATCGGAGATATTATTTTGGGTGATGTGTACCAGGTGCGAAATAATAAAGATATCCTGGTAAATCACAACGGTGTGGAGCTGCTGCTTCCAAGGAACGAGCAGATCTATAAAGATCGCTACAGAAAAGGCGATACAATTCGCGCCGTAGTGGTAGAAGTGAAGCGTATTGGAGGGAATCCCACCGTCATCATTTCAAGAACATCTCCTATGTTTCTTGAACGACTTTTTGAGAACGAAATACCTGAAGTCTTTGACGGCATCATTGAGCTTGTTCGTATTGCTCGAGAGCCCGGAGACAGGTCGAAAGTTGCTGTTCAATCGCACGATGAGCGCGTTGATCCTGTTGGTGCGTGTGTAGGAATGAAAGGGATACGAATTCATGCTGTTGTACGTGAATTGCAAAACGAAAACATTGATGTTATCAATTACACGCCTGATAAATTTGAGTTTATCAAACGAGCGCTTCAGCCTGCAAGGGTTCTGAAAGTTGAGATAACAGATGATGGCAAGCAAGCCAACGTTCTTGTACCGGCTGATGAGGTTTCTAAGGCGATCGGTAAAGGCGGCGTTAATATACGGCTCGCCTCAAAACTTGCAGAAGTTGAAATTGACGTATTCCGTGAAGTTGAAGAAGAAGACGATATCGACATTGATGAATTTGAGATTGATTTCGGGCCTCAAACTATTGAGATGCTTCATGAAATCGGTTGCGATAGCGCAAGAGCGGTCCTGGAGCTCGATGAAGATGAACTTGTTCGGCGTACTGAAGGTAAAATCGATAAAGAAGAAGCTGAAAGAATTATCGATATCATAGCCTATGAATTTGAGGACGAACAAGATTGATCGTAACTTTAGTGAGTCGCGGTTAAACGAATATATTACTGAAAAAATCCACTTTACTTTTATATGACGGACAATAAGCCAAAAAAACTATTTAAAGTTGCATCAGAATTTAATGTTGCGACCCAATCGATTGTTGATACTCTGGGTGAACATGATTTCGATGTTGCTAATCGTCCGAATACCAAGATTACGCCCGAGATGTACGAGGTGCTGACAAGCGAATATGGCGACGATAAAGCAAAGAGCCGCGAGCATGCCAGAGCGAGAGAGGAGTATGAAAGCCGCCGAAGCCAAATTATGTCGAACCGTAATGAAAGTGTTACGTTAGACAGTTTCCTGGAGCCGATAGACGATCTTGAGCCTGAAGATGAAAAGCCTAAGTCTGAAGAGAAAGACGAAAAACCTGCCAAGAAAACGGTTGAATCGCCTGAGAGTTCTCTTGAACCTATGGAAACCCCTCCGGAGCCCGAACCTAAACCGGAACCGGAACCTGAGCCAAAGCCAGAACCTGAACTGGAGGTTGCGAAACAGGAAGAAAAGCCTGAACCTAAGAAAAAAGATGAAGCTGCAGAAGTAAAAGCACAAGTAGAAGAAGAGGGTGAAGCTGATGTCGAAACTGAGATCGAACCAGCGCCTGAAGAAGAGAAAGACGAAGTAGCCGCTAAAGAAGATGAAGAAGAAGCGATTGAAGAGATAAAACCGGCAGCTCAGAAAGAAGAAACCGATACTGAAGATGAGGAAGTAAAAGAAGAGAAGCCGGACGCTGTTGCAGATGACAAAGATGAATCAGATGATGTGGAAGCTGCAGAAGATGATGACATTGATGAAGCTGAGGATTCTGATTCTGATTCGGATGAAGAAGAAAAAATTATCCGGGGATCAGCCGGTAAGTTGAAAGGAACAAAAGTTGTTGGTAAAGTATCATTTACGTCCGATAAGCCTAAAAAGACTAAAAAACGGAAACGACGCAAAGATCGCACTGAGGATGATGCCGCTAAAGATAAAACTAAGAGCAAAAGTAAAAGCGACACAGCCGAAGTAGAGAAGACCAAGAAAACGAAGAAAAAGTCGCGTCGATCTAAAGTTGATGAGGAAGATGTAGATAAGAAAATGCGTGAAACGATGGCACGCATGAAAGATTCCGACACGGTTGGAAGCAAGCGTTCAAAACGCCGTAAGCAGCGCAAAGAGGAGCGTGAAGAAGAGCGCCAGATGCAGGATGAGATGAGCGAAATGGAAACTGAGGTCATTGATGTGACCGAATTTATTACAGTTAGTGATCTCGCAGATCTACTTGAGGTGAAACCGACCGATGTCATCACAACTTGCATGAATGTTGGAATGATGGTTTCCATAAACCAGAGGCTGGATGCTGCAACAATTGAACTTGTTGCAGATGAATTTGGCTACGACGTTAACTTTGTTGATGCTGATGAAGTTGTTGAAGAGATATATGTGGAAGAAGAGGATGATCCTGAAGATCTGAAACCGAGATCGCCAATTATTACAGTGATGGGTCATGTTGATCACGGTAAAACCTCTCTGCTCGATTATATCCGTAAAGCAAAAGTAGCGGCGGGCGAAGCTGGAGGTATCACACAGCACGTGGGTGCCTACGAGGTTAAAACCGACGATAATAAAAAAATTACGTTCCTGGACACCCCCGGCCACGAGGCGTTTACCGCTATGCGTAGCCGTGGTGCACAGGCAACAGATATTGTTATCCTTGTAATTGCAGCCGATGATTCTGTGATGCCTCAAACAATTGAGGCGATTAATCACTCGAAAGCAGCCGGCGTTTCTATTGTTGTAGCAATTAATAAGATGGATAAGCCCGGAGCAAATCCCGAAAAGATTAAGCAGCAGCTTTCCGAACACCAGGTTATTGTTGAAGAGTATGGCGGTACCACACAGGTAGCTAAAGTTTCAGCAGAGACTGGTGATGGAATTGATGATCTGCTCGAAAAAGTTCTAATTGAAGCTGAACTTCTCGAACTGCAAGCGAACCCGGATCGCCTGGCCCAGGGAATTGTTCTTGAATCAAGAATTGATAAAGGAAAGGGTACAGTTGCAAATATTCTTGTACAGAACGGTACGCTCAAAGTAGGTGATCCATTCGTAGCAGGCCCATGTTTTGGTCGAGTGCGAGCAATGGAGAACGAACATGGCGACAGGCTCAAAGAAGCCGGTCCATCAACACCGGTGCAGCTTACAGGATTCGATTCTGTGCCGCAGGCCGGTGACCGACTTATCGTACCGCATGATGAAAAAACCGCAAAAGACATTGCCAATCAACGTCAGCAAATACGTCGTGAACAGTCACTCAGAAGAACGAAACATCTTACGCTCGATGATCTTTCAAGACGAATGGCGCTTGGCGAAGTATCTGAGCTGAATATTATTATCAAAGCGGATGTCGATGGTTCCATTGAAGCACTTTCAGGTGCGCTGCAAAAATTGGGAACTGAAGAAGTTTCCGTAAATGTAATCCATACAGGTTCAGGCGCTATTACAGAGTCTGACGTACTTCTGGCCTCTGCATCCGATGCAATTATTATTGGATTTCAGGTCCGGCCAAGTTCCACAGCAAGGAAACTCGCCGAAGCAGAAAGTATTGATGTGCGACTCTTCAGCGTTATTTATGACGCGGTTGACGAAGTTCACGATGCACTCGAAGGAATGCTAAGCCCTGAAATCTCTGAAGAGATTATGGGTATGGTTGAAGTTCGTGAAGTCTTTAAAGTATCAAAAGTGGGTACCATTGCCGGCTGTTACGTAACAGAAGGAAAAATCCACAGAAACAATCCGATCCGGATTATCCGCGATGGCGTTGTGATTTGGGATGGCGAGATAGACTCCCTCAAACGCTTCAAGGACGATGCAAAAGAGGTTCAGTCAGGTTACGAATGTGGAATTAGTATAGTGAACTTCAATGATATTAAAGTTGGAGATGAATTTGAGAGCTATACAATCAAAGAAGAGAAGCGTAAACTCGAAGACGCACAATAGAACTTAGGGGTATCTCCATGAGTATTCGTACGAAACGACTTGCATCTGTCATTCAAAGAGATTTGGGCGGTATTCTGCAGCAAAACTATCAGCCTATCGGAACATTCATTACGGTCACGCAGGTACGCATGACCGATGACCTGTCTATAGCGAAGGTGTATTTGAGTGTATTTACGCAGGACAGAGAGTCTGAATCGATTTATAAATTTATCGATGATAATCAGGATCAGATTCGGTATGAACTGGCTTCAAAGATTAAAAATCAGGTTCGCAGAATACCTGAACTACTCTTTTTTGAGGACGATACTGCAGAGTACGTAAACAAAATGGAGCAGCTCTTTGCCAAGGCGAGAAAACAACGTGCCGGCAAAGATAATACAGATGAAAAATAGGCCGCATGGCAAAGAGTGTAATTCCTCTTTCTAAACTGCCTGTGGTATCGGCTTCGTCCGGTGCTGTCTCGCCCGATATCTTCACATCCGGTGCTGTTGTTCTAATTGATAAGCCCCTCACGTGGTCCAGTTTCGACGCCGTCAGATATGTGAGAAACCGTGTGCCGCCTAAAAAAGTTGGCCACGCCGGTACTCTCGATCCATTGGCAACCGGTCTTTTAATTCTCTGCACCGGCAAAGCGACCCGTACCATTTCTGAAATTCAGGATCAATCTAAAGTGTACGAGACCACTCTCAAATTTGGAGAATCCACGGAAAGTTACGACGCAGCGCTCGAGCCTGATCACTTTGCTGAGTGGGAGCATATCACAATTGATAAAATAAAGGATGAAATAGAAACTTCATTTACGGGAACCATTTTGCAGTCGCCACCTATGTACTCTGCAATAAAAGTGGAAGGGGAGCGTCTCTACAAAAAAGCTCGTCGCGGAGAGAAAGTGACTACACCGCCACGGCAGGTAACCATCCACAGTATTGATATTCTTGATTTTTCACTGCCCGAATTGACCCTGAGAATTCACTGTGGTAAAGGAACATACATACGTTCTATAGGCCACGATTTGGGGCTGGCCCTCAACAGCAGAGCACATCTGGTGTCATTGCGGAGAACGGCCATCGGCGATTTTTTTGTTGAGGATGCGGTGAAACCGGAAAAATTTGATCAACTGATAAACGGGTAAACATATGTCCAAATTGGTTTTTCTTGATGATGTGAGGCGTAACGACGATACTGTGTTGACTGTTGGAACATTTGATGGCGTGCACGAAGGCCATAAAGTTCTGATTGAATCGGTCATAAAAAAAGCGAATGAGCTTAAATCCCGAAGCATTATTGTAACGTTTGATCCGCATCCCCGGAATATCATCAATCCGGGCTCCTCCGGAATTAAACTGTTGAGTACGCTCCCTGAAAGATGTGAGCTGCTGGCGGATCTTGGCGTAGATGAAATGGTAGTGATCCCTTTTGATCGTGATTTTTCCCTGATGAGTTCAGAAACGTTTGTCAGAGATATTATCTGGAAGAAAATTGGGGTTAAAGCTTTTGTAATAGGTTATGACCATCAATTCGGTAGAGACAGGCAGGGATCGATCGATACCGTTCGCAGGCTGGGTGGAGAACTCAATTTTGAGGCTCACGTGGTATCGCGTCAGGAAGTTGAAAACAAAACGGTAAGCAGTACCTCCATTCGAAAGGCGCTACAGGATAAGGGCGATGTACAGCAGGCGGCTAAATTTCTTGGCCGTTATTACCTGCTGAACGGTACAGTGGTGCACGGGGATAAACGCGGAAAAAAACTGGGCTATCCAACGGCAAATATACAGATCGACAAAAGTAAGAAAATTATCCCGAAGATTGGTGTATATGCGGTATGGACGCGTGTTGACGGTAACTATCACCCGGCAATGATGAATATTGGCAGAAGGCCCACATTCAGCGGCGAAGAGCTGACCATGGAGACACACATCTTTTCATTTGATGAGGATATTTATGGAAAAGATGTGCAGATACAGTTTGTGGAACACCTTCGGGATGAACAGCTGTTTGATGGCATTGAAGAGCTAAAAAAGCAGCTTGATAAGGATAAGATAGGTGCAGAAAAGATTTTAAAATCAAAACGTCCAAACGTTGCAAAACAAACGAATTAAGCGTATTTTTAGAAGCTATACATAATAGAACAATTATAAATTCGAAATGAGCATAAGCAAAGAAAAAGTACAAGAAGTTATTACCGAATTTGGCGGGTCAGAAGAAAATTCAGGATCAACGGAAGCACAAGTTGCATTACTGACTGCGCGAATATCGCACCTAACTGAGCACCTGAAAGATAATAAGCAAGATCACTCATCCCGAAGAGGCCTGCTAAAAATGGTTGGACAGCGTAAGCGGATGCTTACCTACCTAAGAGATAATGATATTGAAAAGTATCGTGAGCTGATTCAAAAACTCGGCCTTCGAAAATAATCGACTTATACATGGGCACGCAGTTTACTGTGTGCCTTTTTTTTTGAATATGGGTTTGGCTATTCTCCCACGTTCATATAACCTATCCACAGAATAGTTGTAAACAGAGAAAAGAACAGAATAATTATATATGAAGCCAATTAATAAAAGTATAGAATTTGCACCCGGTAAAACATTAACTGTAGAAACCGGAAGGCTGGCCAAGCTCGCTGATGGCGCGGTTATGGTAACCATGGGTGAGACAATGGTACTATGTACGGTTGTCAGCGCAAAAGAACCAAAACCCGGTCAGGGATTTTTCCCGATGGTGGTTGATTTACGAGAAAGCTTTACTGCCGGAGGTAAATTTCCCGGTGGATTTATGAAAAGAGAAGGCCGTCCGTCTGATGGCGAAACACTTGCCAGCCGGTTAATTGACAGAAGTTTGCGCCCGCTCTATCCAAGTGGTTATTTAAATGAAACTCAGTATATCTGCCAGGTGTATTCATCTGATGGACAGCATCAGCCTGATGTATTGGGTGCTTTTGGTGCTTCTGCAGCCACACATATCTCCGACATCCCGTTCGACGGACCGATGTCTCAGGTTAAAGTTGGCCGTATTGATGGCGAGTTTGTCATCAACCCAACCATTGATGAGCTTGCAAAAAGTGACATCGACATGATTGTAGCGGGTACCGCCGACAGCGTTCTGATGATTGAAGGCGAAATGAAAGAGATCACTGAAGCAGAGATGATTGAAGCGATCAAAGAAGGTCATAAGGCGATTGCTAAGCTTTGCCAGTTTCAGGAAGAGCTTCGCGAAGAGTTTGGCGTTGAGAAGCGCGAATACGTTCCACAGCCAGTTGACGATACGCTGAAAGCGAAAGTTGAAGAGCACGTTGGTTCAAAACTAAAAGATATTGTTGGTACGGGACTTGGAAAAGAAGAGTTTAACGGACAGGTAAGCGACCTGAAACACTCCGTTATTGATGCGATCACAGCCGAGGAAGAGTACGAAGATGCTCGCGGACAGATCTCCGAATTTTTTGGTGACATGGTAAAAAATGAACTTCGCAATATGATTCTGGAGAATAAACGCCGCATCGACGGGCGTTCACCGGAAGATATTCGTGATATATGGACTGAAGTGGGCTACCTGCCAAGAGTCCACGGCTCAGCTATTTTCAGCCGTGGTGAAACACAGGCGCTGGTATCAGTTGCACTTGGAACCAAGCGTGACGCACAGAGCGTTGACACTCTCTTTTACGAAGAGGACAAAACCTTTATGCTCCACTATAATTTTCCTCCATACTGTGTGGGCGAAGCCGGCTTTTTAAGAGGCCCGGGCCGACGCGAAATTGGCCACGGTCACCTTGCAGAGCGTGCGCTTAAGATGCTTATGCCTGATTGGGAAGAGTTCGGATATGTTATCCGGGTTCGTTCCGACATTACAGAATCAAACGGTTCATCATCCATGGCCTCCGTCTGTGGTGGCTCTATGGCGATGATGGATGCCGGCGTACCCTTGAAAAAACCGGTTGCCGGAATTGCAATGGGTATGATTGTTGGTGAAAACAACACTGTAGTTCTTTCTGATATCCAGGGCGAAGAAGATTTCATGGGCGACATGGACTTCAAAACAGCCGGTACAGCTGACGGTATTACAGCCACACAGATGGATATGAAAGTGAAAGGAATCTCATTTGAACTCCTGGAGGAAGCCCTTCAGCAGGCTCACGGCGGGCGTATGCACATCCTTGAAGAGATGGCAAAAACCATCTCCGAAAAACGGGATACCATTTCTCAATATGCACCACAGTTTATCAACATGACGATTGACGGTGACAGCATTGGCGCTGTGATTGGACCTGGTGGTAAAGTGATTCAAACTCTTCAAAAAGAGACAGATACAGAAATCTGGATCGAAGAAGATGAAGAGGGCAGAGGTAAGATTACTATTACGGCTGATTCACTCGATAAAGCGGAAGCTGCCAAGAAACGTATTCAGGCAGTTGCCGGCCATCTCGATGAAGGCGGTACCTACAAAGGAACCGTAAAAGCGATTAAAGAGTACGGCGCATTTGTGGAAATTGTGCCCGGAAAAGAAGGTCTGCTTCATATCTCTGAACTGAACCACAGCCATGTGAAAAACGTGGAAGATGTGCTTTCAGTCGGCGATGAAATCGATGTGAAGCTTCTAAAAGTGGAACATGGCGGAAAACTCCGTCTCTCCCGCAAGGCTCTGATGCCAAACCCGGACGAAGAGTAGTCCAGGTTTAAACTATTTAAGCAAAATAGCGCCTTTGAACAGAGGGCGCTATTTTTGTTTACGATCGATAATTTCCACACAAGATCTATTTTAAAAAAAAAATATACACAATGAATCACTCTAAAGCGGTAAGTGAAATAGATTCAGTACATAGAACCACTCTTCCAAATGGTTTACAGGTTGTAACTGAACATATCGACAGTGTTAAAAGCGTAACAGTTGGCATATGGGTAAAAACAGGGAGCCGTAACGAAACCGAGGAACAGGCTGGAATTACCCATTTTCTTGAACATATGCTGTTTAAAGGAACGGAAAACCGATCATCCTACGATATTGCACTCAGCATGGAGGCGGTAGGAGGCTATCTTAACGCTTTTACGTCTACTGAGTATACATGCTATTACGCGCGCTGCCTCGATACAAAATTGCCGGTAGCTCTGGATGTTCTTTCCGATATGGTCAGAAACTCCACGTTTCCCGAAGAGGAGATGGAGAAGGAGAAAAAGGTGGTTATCGAAGAGATGAAAATGTACCGCGACAGTCCCGAAGATACTCTCTTTGAGGAGTTTAGCAAGCAGACATTTGATCAGCATCCGATCGGCCGGCCGGTAATTGGATTTGAGAAGACAGTTTCATCTTTTTCGCGGCAGGATCTGTTTGACTATATCAGTGACCGCTACAAACCCTCTAACCTGATTGTGGCCGTTGCCGGTAATGCAGACCACAAAGAGGTGGTTGAGCTTGTATCCAAAGCGCTGGATATGGAGAGCAGGGGAGATGTGGAACCGATGGATCAGCCGCTGACCGACTATTCACCGTTCAAAAAAGAGCTCAGCAAAGCGATTGAACAGACTCATATGATCTCGGGCCGGAGAGGTCTCTATTATGACCACTCCGATAAATATCTGCTGCTGCTTGCCAATACGGTTTTAGGCGGCGGCATGAGCTCGCGCCTGCATCAGAACATTCGCGAAAAGTATGGATACTGCTACTCAATCGGCACGTTCAATCAGTCTTATACGGATTCAGGTCTGTTTGGAGTCTATATTGGAACAGATAAAGAGTATGTGGATCACGTACGTGAACTGATCACCCGTGAATTTGAGCAGATCAGGGAACAACCGGTACCGGACCAGGAATTATCAGAAGCGAAAGCGCAGCTGAAAGGAAAGCTTATGCTCTCTCAGGAAAGCACCAGCAACCGGATGACGCGCCTGGCAAAAAGCCAGATCTACTTCGATCGGTTTGTGACGCTGGACGAGCTTGTGGAGAACATCAACTCCGTCACAAAAGATGATCTCCTTCAGTTTTCGGAATCATTCTTCGATCCTATGGAATTCTCAGAAACACTGCTGCTTCCGGAAAAAGCGTAAATATTCCCCCTATTATAGGGGATACCGGGTACTCTCCTAAGAAGTATCATTTATTATTTTTCTCCGTCAGCTGGCGAAGAGGTGCTTTTTTTTGGTACCGATAATGATCTCAAATTGACTGGATTAGCCGCAATTACGCTAGTATAATTGAAGTCTATTTAATTCATATTTCAACACCTAACGACCGACATCAAACTTTTATGACTACTATACATCAGCTTTCAAAACACGTAGATGAAATTGTAACGCTCAAAGGATGGATCTATAACAGCCGGAGCAGTAAAGGGCTCCATTTTCTTGAACTGCGCGACGGCACTGGCCTTTGTCAGTGTATTGTTTCAGAGCAAGAGGTCTCGGATGATGTGTTTGAGGCGGCTGGAACGCTGAAGCAGGAGAGCTCGCTTGAAATCAGCGGCAAGGTGGTAAAAGATGACAGAAGTGTTGGGGGATATGAGCTTCACGCCACGGATGTAAAAGTCTACCAGGTGGCTGAAAATTACCCGATTACGCCAAAAGATCACGGCGTAGAGTTTTTGATGGAGAACCGGCATCTGTGGCTGCGCAGTCAGCGTCAGTGGGCCGCAATGCAGGTTCGAAATACGATCACCTATGCGATTCACCAATTTTTTCAGGGTGAAGGGTTTATTCAGATGGATGCGCCAATTTTTACAGGCAATGCCGCCGAGGGGACAACCACGCTGTTTGAAACCGATTATTTTGATGAAAAAGCCTACCTAACACAGTCAGGGCAGCTCTACGCCGAGGCGATGGCGATGGCGCACGGCAAGGTCTATACATTTGGCCCCACGTTCCGTGCAGAGAAAAGTAAAACGCGCCGCCACCTCACTGAGTTTTGGATGATTGAGCCCGAAATGGCATTCTATGATCTTGAGATGAATATGGAACTGGCCGAGAAGATGCTCAAATTTATTATTACAACCGTTTTGGAAAAGCATGAAGCGGAGCTGGAGATCCTGGAGCGCGATACAACACATTTGAAAAAAGCAGCTTCAGAACCATTTAAGAAAATTTCCTATACCGATGCTGTTGAGCAGCTCAAAAGCAGTGCCACCGCTGAGATGCTGAACCAGATGGAAGCAGATCGAAACAAAGAGCTTGATGAGATCAAAAGTGAAGAGCAGGAGATAAAGAAGGAACACGGGTCTGCAAAAAAATGGCGAAAAGCGCAGATTGATGAGCGGGTGAAGGAGATTCACGCGCGAATTGATCAGATTGAAGAGGACCTCAGAAATATTCCGGTATGGAAAGAGTCTGCCGCAAATTTTGAGTGGGGTAACGATTTTGGCGGAAGTGACGAGACGATTCTCACAATGCAGTATGATACGCCCGTGATGGTTCACCGGTATCCGTCAGCCGTAAAAGCGTTTTATATGAAGCGTGATCCAGAAGATGAGAAGCTGGCGCTGGCGCTCGATGTGCTGGCTCCGGAGGGGTACGGTGAGATTATCGGTGGGAGTGAGCGTGAAGAGAGCCTGAAGGTGCTTCAGGAACGAATTAAAGAGCACGACCTTCCCGAAGAAGCGTTCAACTGGTACCTGGATCTGCGCAAGTACGGTTCAGTACCGCACAGTGGATACGGTCTCGGACTCGAGAGAACCGTTTCCTGGATTTGCGGACTTTCTCACGTACGGGAAACGATACCGTTTCCAAGAATGCTGGGCCGTTTGCGTCCCTGATGTCGTATTACAAAAGTTTGATTATTGAATCTTGATTAGACTTTTCTCGCAGAATTCCCTGCGGGGAAAACTTCACTTCCGAGTCAAAGCTCGGGACAGGCCGGGGCCAGGAAAGAACTGGCTGGGGTGACTCCCCTCCTTTTTTTAAAGGGGGGCTTTTACAAAGTTTCTCAGGCACATTAAATAGTATAAGCCAGGATACCGCCGAGGGCTGAGGCTCCTCCCGAAAGAACAGATGCAAAAAATAACCACCAGGCAGCAGAAGCGGCTGTTTTTCTGGCTGCTTCTATTTGTCGCATGGACTCCTGTTTTATTTTTTCGGTCTTCTCTTTCAGTTCTTTCTCAATTTCATCCATCTTCTTAAGAACATCGTCGCGACCCTGTTCAATTTTATCTACTACTTTTTCGGCCTGTTCGTGGTCAACTCTCTTATTATTACTCATCAGAGCAATAAGCGACTCCCGATCCATACGCTGGAGTCGTTTTTTCAATATAGAGGGAGTAGTTTTGGGATCATCCATGATACGTTTAGCATCATGCTTCAAATTGTCATATTGTAGTTCAGGCTGATCCATACGGTCAAACCATTGCTTGATTGCTTGCTTGGCACCGCCTTTGCTATCACTTGTTTGTGTTTGAGAAGTTGAATCTGTCCCGTTGCTTTTAAGCTTCTTTGCATTTGATTTGATCATCTCCAGAGCTTCCTCCGCCTTACTTACGTAATCTTCAGCTTTTTCCTCATTTATTCCCTCTATACCACTGATGATAGACGTAAGGGTGGAGCGGTCAAATTTGCTTATCCTTTCTTCTAAGACTTGAGGCGTGGTCTGAGGATCATTCAGTATCCTGTCCAGGTCATCCTTGAGATTGTCCGGATTTAACTCCTCTTGATCTGTTTCGCGCAGATACTGTTCCACTTTTTCGCGGTATTCCTTACCCTCTTCTTCATCACCCGGTGCCAGACGATCAACAGCAGACATGGCTTTATCGGTTTTTGTACCTTCGCTTTGGTTTATCTCTATAGCCTGATCAAAAACGCTCTTCAGCTTCTCTTTATCCTTGTCAGAGATTTTGGACTGTTGGCTCGCCACCTCCAGAAACATGCGTTTTATTGTGTCAGGATCATCTGCGTCATATTCTTCTTTTATCTCGATTTCATGAATAAGCTGAGCTAAATCCTCTTTTAGATCCTCAACATTTATCTTTTGTGGTTCCAGTTTATTGACATATTCATCAAGCTTATTTTGAATATCTGAGGTATCATATTCCTGTCTTATTTCGTCATGGATGGCTGATATTGTTTCCTTAGCGGTATCTTTCATCCTGGAAGCCTCACTTGAACTGAACATGTTTCCCACTGCCGAGGAACCTGCCCCTAAAACTTCTTTAACCGAAGAAAAGATTGAACCAGTTAGACTGCTGAGCATTTTAGATTCGCCGTAGAGGACCAGCAGCAGATAACCCGCCCAAATTACCAGGCCAACCGTGAAACCTATAGTATTATCGGCGGTGAGCGTTAGTTTAACTGCAATAAGACTGGCAAAGAACAGAGAGATCGACATCGTAAGTACGAGGTACAATCCGACTCCTGATGAAATTTTCACACCAGTGGGTGTATCATCTGAATCATCATCACTTTCAGAGTTGGATGATGAATGACGGGATTCGTTAAACTTGTCCTGCACATTTCCAATGGCCGTAATTCCTGTGGCAACAGCTAAATTTGTCAATAAAAAATGAAATGCAAAAGCCAGAAGTATACCAGCTATAACACTGATCAAAAAGAATCCAGATCCTTCGATGACCCAAGATTCTGTGCCTCTTTGTGCAAAGGAAGGAGCTGCCAGAGCCAATTGCATAAATAAGGCCGATGTGATGGTGATAAGTAATTTATATTTCATAACGGGGGGATTAGGGTTTTGATATTATTACAATGAAGGAGCTACTTATTAAAGCTTCTGCTCAGTTGCTTCACCTGGTCGGCATACATAGTCGGGCCATTTTGGGTCCGCCTACATTAGCTTGATAAGTCGATATCATAGGGACTTGTTTGACCAATAAGTGGCTTCACTCGCAAATCTACCTCTCTATATAAATAAACTATCTGACGAAGGTGTTACAGGTTATCTGTTACATCTTATAAATTTCCATCCTATTTAGATCTCTGAGATAATTTGAGCTGCTGTATCCGAATGAAATCAGGCAATGCTGAGTTCTTAAAGCATGACAGAGCATGCGATTTTTGAGCTTGTAGCAGTAATTTTAGCGGTGCCTATGAGTTACCTCATGGCGCGCATAGTGATGTATTATTCAAGGCCAAACTACAGAAATGAGATCGATACTGAGTTTCAGAAAGAGTGGAATGGCAGGCCGGATGATGAATATTATGCATGGGTTCGGCTGAGAAGAAGATATTTGCAGGAGGATTGCCCACCGAAGCATCTGAAGCATATCAAAGAGAGAATGTCATGCGTGAATAAAAGAGATAACCTTTCTAATATTTCGGTTAGCAGTAAGGGAGCTCTAATATTTGCGAAAGGCGAAAAACCGTTTAGGAATCCAGAAACCGGTCAAGATTAAAGAACGGATGAATTGGTTTACCGTGCAGAATCAAATCGGAAAGCTGTTCAGCAAGATACCGGCTGTAAATCATCCCCTTTGATCCAAGACCGCCAATGATATACCTGTTTTTCAGTTCAGGATGGCGCCCAATCACAGGATTGTGATCCTGCATACTCACTCGTTCACCGGCCCACATCGAGACGTTGTGTTCCTGATCTTTGAATCCGGGCACTGTGCGCTCCAGCTTATCGTACAGATATTCCTTTCCTTCATCATCCGTCTCTAGATCATCGTAGTGATGCTCGTACGTGCTTCCTGCAACCAGTCGGTTTGGTGTTTCCGGATTGATTGCAAAATACCCCATGCTCGATATGGAGTTCTTCACAGGAAGCGGCTTACTGAATGTAAGATCAATCAGCTGGCCTTTGATGCTATTCGCCGGCAGAAATTTCCATTCAGGTGAATACTGTATCGCTGAACCGATTGCGTCAATAACAGATCCGGTGGCAAAAGAGCGTCCATTTCGCAGGGTTACTTTAAAGTGTGAGCGGTCCGAGTTTTCAAGTGTGTACTCCGTGTCGAAATAGCTTTGAAGTCCTCTTGAGTGAAGATAAGATGTCAGATGCGCTATGAAAGAGTCCGCTTCAACCGTAAATGCATGTGGAATTTCAAGGCCGCCATGATGTGCTCCAAACCAGGGATATTTATCTCTAAAGTCGCTCTCTTCAGTCCACTTTATCCAGCCGGGTTCTGGCCATTGGTATTTTTCGGGTGAACGACGAAAGTCCACCGCAAGCTTTTCGGTCAGTGCCGGACGAAGAACTCCATTCTTTGCGTAAAATTGTAGACCCGAATGGCGGGCAGTACGCTCCAGAAGATCTTCAGCGTGGCGAATGCAGGCCTCTGCATCTTTTACCAGTTTTGCGCGCCTTCCTGTGGCCGGGTTGATCAAAATAAGCGGTGCACCTGATGATCCTCCGCCCGGCTGACCCGTGTCGATAATGGCTACGGATTTGCCTCGATTGAGCAGTGCATCGGCCATGGATAGTCCGGCGATACCGGCTCCGAAAATCGTGAACTCAAAATCAAAATCTGCAGGATTAGTCATATGTGATTTTATTTACTGACTCTTGGGTCGGAGAAGATAAAAGCCCCCCTTCGAAGGGAGAGGCGAACGTAGAGAGCTGGGGGATGACTATCTGAGTTGGGAAGTGTCCACTTCTTGTTATTAAGCAAAGAAAGTCATCCCGCATTGCCCCTTTAAAAGGGACATTTCATAATAAATTTCATATTCAATAAAATAACTTTGGGTTTATTTTGATACTTCGCGGATTCTGCCCCGCGGTAGTTCATTTTTAAGAGAGCAGCTCGTTTGAGGTGGTGATGTTCACTCCGGCCTCATTCATCTCCTTCCAGGCCGCATCCAGTGAACCATCCAGGTCAATTCCTTTTACGGCATCTTCTACGATATGCATATTAAATCCCTCTTTGATGCCGTCCATGATCGACCATTTTACGCAAAAATCGGTAGCTAAGCCAACGGTATAGAGATCGGTAATGCCCCGGTCGTTCAGGTAACCTGTCAGGCCGGTTTTGGTCTCATGGTCGTTTTCGTAAAAAGTAGAGTAGGAGTCGATTTCTTTGCGGAACCCTTTTCGGATGATCACCTGGCTTTTTGTTGTATTCAGATCGGGATGAAACTCCCCGCCTTTTGAACCCTGCACACAGTGGTCGGGCCAGAGAACCTGCGTTCCGTAATCCATTTCAACGGTATCATACGGCTTTTTACCGTCGTGGCTGGATGCGAACGAATGGTGCCCGTCCGGATGCCAGTCCTGCGTCTGGATCACTCTGTCGAATGAAACAACAAGTTGGTTTACAACGGGTACGATTTTGTTAGCGTCGGGCACTTCAAGCGCACCGTCTTTACAAAAATCGTTTTGAAGGTCTACAATCAGTAGTGCTTTCACTGTACTTTACTCTTTAAATTTTATGGTGATCGAGTAGCTGATCACGCAGATTCAGTAGTTTTGGTGTAATTCCCACTTTATAGATGTGTGGATTATCAAAACGTTTATACTCTTCAGGGAGTTTGCTTAGACACTCTTTGCAATAGTCCGCCGCTTCAGCTGCTGTGGCGGGTTTTGATGTGATTTCACCCTCTTTTATCACTTCTTTCAGAAGCGGGTATGACTTTCGGGTGGTAAGTTCGGTCTCTTTTGCTGGAAATGTTGGATGATGAATGGATTCAAACGGGTCGTTTTTCGCCATTCCGATAGCGTCCGCGTAATAGGTTCCGTTGTCATCTAAATATCTGCGGACGGTTTTTACACCGGGCAGCGTAATTTTTTCGATGTTTTCGGATACCTTCAATTTAGGTTCAGAACCGGAAGCGCTAAGCTTATAAACCCCATCCAGAGCCGGAGAATTATGGCCGGTGACCAGCCGTGTGCCGACGCCAAATATGTCGATCGGTGCATTTTGGTTTCTAAGACTTGCAATCACCCGTTCATCAAGCTGGTTTGAAGCGGCTATTTTTACGTCCTTAAAACCGGCACGGTCGAGCATGCTCCGCGCTTTTTTAGACAGATATGCGAGGTCACCACTGTCGAGGCGTATGCCTTTCAGCTCGTGACCTTTTTTCCTGAGCTCCTTCGCTACCGTAATGGCGTTGGGCAGGCCTATTTCTAACGTATTATACGTATCAACTAAAAGTACGGTGGAGTCTGGAAAGTGTCTGGCATACGCGCGAAAAGATTCCAGCTCATCATCAAACGATTGTACCCAGGAGTGGGCCATGGTGCCGCTTGCAGGTATCCCAAACTGCTGGGCGGAGTAGACGTTTGAAGTGCCGTCAAATCCGCCAATAAAAGCTGCTCTTGATGCATGAACGCCGCCAAGGCCCTGCGATCGTCTCAGCCCAAAATCTAAAAGTGTGTTCTTTTCTCCGGCAGCCGTTCGCATTCGGGCCGCTTTGGTCGCAATCAGACTCTGAAAATTCAGGATGTTCAATAGAAGAGTTTCAATCAGCTGCGTTTCAATCAGACCTCCTTCGACTCTCACAAGCGGAACATTTGGAAAGACCACGTCTCCTTCTATCGCCGAATAAAGAGAGCCTGAAAATTTAAAATCAGAAAGATATTCAAGGAAATCAGGATTAAATCCCTCTTTTTTTAGATATGTAAGTTCAGAATCCTGAAATGTAAAATTTTCAAGGGTTTCAAGCAGTTCCTTTAATCCCGCAAACACCACATAGCCGCCTTTAAATGGAGTTTTTCTGAAGAAGTAGTCGAACGTTGCTTTTTTATCACCTACACCCTGCAAGAAATAGCCCTGGGCCATCGTGAGCTCATAGTAGTCGGTGTACGAGGTTGGTTTGTCTATATACATTTCAGTTGATTCAGTAATTTGTTTGAACATACAAAATATTGATGTAGTTGTTGTGATCAAAGAGCTTACCTTTTATAACATCAGTCACGGGCAATCCGTTTTGTAAAGCTGATCTATATATCAATCGGATCGATGAGAGATACCCTATGTTTTGAGCATCAATTAAATATTTAAGATCTTTGGGTTATTTGTATCTTGGAAGTCAGTGATACGTATTCAATTTTTCAATTCTTTTTTACCTTTTAGATGCGAATAGACCCAAAGTATTTTAACCTGTTTTTAGCTATTTGCGCGGCTGTTACGCTGGTTATTATTATTGTCAGCACAATCTATTATGCCTCCAAACAGCAGGAAACCTTTCGCCAGGAGATCAGCAAAGCGGATCTGTCCCAATGGAGCTTCTACAACTATTCGAGCGGGGACTCTCTATCGTTTGATCAGTTTCGCGGCCGCCCGGTCGTGATCCATTTTTGGGCTACATGGTCTGACATGTCGATGGATCTGAACGAAACGCTGAGCAGGCTGAAAAGTGAGCAGCCCGATATCGTAATTCTTGCGGCAGCTGCCCGCGATGGGGAGGAGCAGGTAAAGGAGTATATGCGCGATCAATCCCACGATTTTGTTTATGTGCACGGCACGGAGCTCTATCAGGGTCTGAAAGTGCCCGGTGTGCCTTCGCAGCTCTTTGTCGGGCAAAATGGCGAAATCAGAGATCACCTTGTGGGAAACGATCCTGAAGAGATGGAACAAAAATTGAGGCAGCTGACAGAGGAACTGAATTGATGATTCTTTCTGTCAATGGAGTTAATCTATCAGAAGAAGAAGCGAAGATACCCGCAGTTTCCGACGGACTCTTTTACGGAGCGGGCTGTTTTGAAACCTTTAAAAGCTACAGCGGTAGATTTCTACACTTTGATGAGCATATTGACCGGCTGAATAACGGACTACGTTTCCTTACCGGATCGAAACGGCTACTTATTTCATCAGACGAGGTGCGCTCCGATATTGCGGGCCTGCTGCAACGAAATGAATTTGCAGAAGGAGAAGCGAAAGTAAGGATTCAGGTGTCTATTGCAGGCCAGCATGGCTACAATCAATCCAACTCGCCGGAGCTTCTTAGAGTCATTACTGTAATTAAGATGGAGGAGCGTCCAAAACTAAGAACTCTCAGCAGATCAGCGGTTACTGTGATACCTAATTCATCCAAACCAAGCCGATACAAACTCAGTAACATGCTTCATTACAGGCAGGCAGGAATTGAAGCAAAAGCTGCGGGTGCTGATGATGCCTTGATGCTGACCGTAAACGGACACGTGGCCGAAACGTCCATTGCCAATCTATTTTGGGAAACGAACGGCACGGTTTACACCCCATCCGCGGATTGTGATATTCTCCCCGGTGTGATGCGATCTGTTGTGATCAGGGTGCTGCGTGAAGCAGGAGTTAAGGTTGTCGAGGGGATGTTCTGCCCGCCTGATATCATGAATTCAAGGCAGGTATGGACCACCAATAGCGTGATGGAGCTGACCGGTGTATCCAGAATTAACAACACCTCATTTGAAACGGGTAGGGAAGAGTTTATTACGCTCTTGAAGCATCTTCGTCAGTATAAAGCGGATCATATTAAGTGAAGACCGTGTACAAATCGATTCAGGACGTTTATGATATGCTTGAAAGCATCCCAATGTTTGGGCGGCAGGGAAGTTCAGCCGCCAATTTTTCACTTGAAGCTATCCAAACATTTAGTGCAGCGATGGGGAATCCGCATGCCGATTCGCCCGCTATTCATGTGGCGGGAACCAATGGAAAGGGCACAACCTGCCGAATGCTCGCTTCCGTTTACCAGACCGCCGGCTACTCTGCGGGACTCTTCACTTCACCGCACCTGATTCACTATCGCGAACGGGTGATGGTGAATGGTGAGATGATTCCGGAAAGAAAACTGCTGGAATTTTTTCAAAAGAATGAGAAGCTAATAGAGGAGGTTCCGTTAACCTATTTTGAACTTTCCACCGCGCTTTCATTTTGGTATTTCCGGGATCAAAAAGTAGATATCGCAATCTATGAAACGGGTCTCGGCGGCAGGCTTGATGCGACCAATATCATACATCCGCTCGTGAGCGTCATTACGTCGATTGGATTGGATCATACAGACCTCCTGGGAGATACCCTTTCAAAAATTGCCGCTGAAAAAGCAGGGATCATCAAACCGGACGGAACCGTGGTTGTTGGTCAGCTGCCGGATGAGGCGTTGGCGACGGTGAAAGCGATCGCTAAAAAACAGAATGCGAAACTGATCAATGCCGGTGACGGGACCGGGGTGAGCGGGAGATTCGGTACGAACGAAACAGACCCAAATCAAGAAATTTTGTCGGTGCGGTTGAATAAACCTGTGGTGAGATCTGTAATTCGTTGTTTAAGTGAGCAATATCCCGTATCATTACAATCATTACATGATGGATCAGGAAGATGGGCAAATACGTACCCATCAGGTATCTCTTTCACGAAACTGCTTCCGGATCGGCAATGGTATTTTGACGGAGCTCATAACAAAGATGCAATCCTGTTGTTAACAGAGCAGATGAAAGAGATTTCACCATTATGTAATTGGACCGTTGTACTGAGCATGATGGCGGATAAGTTAACCCCTGATGTCGCAGAGCTGATATCGAAGGCCGGTAATATTTTACTTTATCCGATGCCTTCAGAACGAGCAGCAACGTTATCCATGATGAAAAGAGGACTCCCTGAAGCTGCCCCGCTTCCAACCGACCAATACAATATGCCGGAGAAAAGCTGGGTTCAAAAGAATAAAACAGAATTAGTTATTTTTGGAGGAAGTTTTTACTTTTATCAAACCGTTAGGCAGTGGATGGAAAACATTGCATTACAATAATCGGTTCAAACCTTTTCCACACTACTCAAAGAACTAATCTTTTCTCAGGTGCAGACCAATCAACACTGGCAGCGCCTAATTCTACATGAAATTTACTCAAGAATTAAATATTAAATATGTCGGATAATCAAACCGATACATCATCAAATACTGATTTGGATTCACTTCGCAAAAAATCTGTTAAAGAGTTAAAAGAGATTGCTAAATCTATTGGTTTGAAGGGGGTTTCTGCGCTTCGCAAAGAGAGCCTTATTGAACGAATATCAGATCGGCAAAAAGGTGAAAAAAAACCTTCTGCCAGCGTACCTAATATAGAGTATGGGCAGGAATCTCATATACAGACCTACGACAGCGATAAATCCAACAGAAGTAAAAAACAGAAACAGGAGCATCGCGGTAAAAAGCGTGGCCAGTACAAAAAGAATAAAAAGCATGTAAGCAATGTACTGCCCGAGTCGGATGCGCCAAACCTGATGGATCGACTGGAAGAAATTAAACCCCAGCTCGGAAAGTTTTTACTGAACGAAGGGACGCTGGAGATTTTGCCCGACGGATACGGTTTTTTACGATCAGTAAACTACAATTACAAAGCCAGCCCGGATGATATTTATGTATCGCCTTCGCAGATTAAGCGGTTCAGGCTTCGGCAGGGCGACTGTGTGATTGGAATTATCCGCCCGCCAAAAGTAGGAGAGCGATATTTTGCTCTTCTGCGTGTGGAAGGAGTGAATGGCAGAATTCCGACGGACATGGATAACCGTGGTGATTTTGAAGACCTGATGCCGATCTATCCGGATATGCGCTATAAGCTGGAGAACAGCTTTAGCGAGTATACAACTCGTCTCGTTGATCTGTTTGCCCCTATTGGTAAAGGTCAGAGAGGTTTGATTGTTGCGCAGCCAAAGACCGGTAAAACCACTATTATGCGCAATATTGCCAACGCTGTGAACGTGAATAATCCCGAGACAAAAGTGATTATTCTGCTTGTTGATGAGCGGCCTGAAGAGGTGACTGAAATGCAGCGCAGCGTAAAGGACGCGGAAGTGGTTGCATCAACGTTTGATGAAAAACCTGAAAACCATATTGGCCTTTCTGAAATTGTTTTTGAAAAGGCAAAACGTCTGGTTGAAAGCGGCCAGGATGTGCTGCTCCTGATGGATTCTATTACGAGGCTCGGTCGCGCTTACAATGTGGCAGGCAGTAATTCAGGACGGACAATGTCGGGCGGTATCGACTCAGAAGCGCTGAAAGCGCCGCGTCAGCTATTCAGTTCTGCCCGTAATATTGAGAATGGCGGAAGCCTGACCATCATTGCCACCGCGCTGGTTGACACCGGTTCAAGGATGGACGATGTGATTTTTGAAGAGTTTAAAGGAACGGGTAACATGGAACTGGTGCTGGATAGACGGCTTGCCGAACGGCGTATTTTTCCCGCTATTGACGTGTTCAAAAGCGGAACCCGGCGCGAAGAACTCATTGTTTCCGACGAAGAGAGAGAAAAAGTTGTGTTGCTGCGACGCTATCTGAACCAGCATAACGCATTTGAAGCGATGGAGTTTCTGCTCGATAAAATGAAGGGAACCCGATCAAATGAGGAGTTCCTGATCTCTATGAATAAGTAGGATGGGGGCATTCCTGTACCTGTCGGTGTTTTTCACTTCGTGGGAATCACCGTCAACTAACGGTTTGGAGCGCGATCCCGGCGAATGGTTGGGAAGCGTTGATACGCAAGTCAGGAGCCAAGCGCTACGCACTCAGAGCCCTGAGCTCTGCACCTTGTCCCTGTACCTTGTTACACGCGCTACGTTCACCCAACAATTCCACAGTTCAACAATCAATAACCTCAGTTCGATTAATAAATAATTCCATTATTTCAGTATAAAGTCTCCCCTCCCCGGGGTAATACACCCCAGAGTCAAAGCTCGGGACAGGCCGGGACCAGGAAAG